>JAGYMR010000189.1 GCA_018400515.1 Tangfeifania sp. | reverse complement strand
GAATAAAAGAACAACTGTTGAATGTTCTTTAAGGTGAAACGAGCATGATAAATTTTTAATACAAACGAGCAGAATTAAAATGATGCGAGTTCCATCTCATACCTTAGAAAACAAACAATCTTAATGAGATAAAAAACTGATAAGCGACTAACAGCGCTCCTTCCCCATCTGCCGGCACAGGATGGATTTGATCTCGCGGGCGCTGCGAAGGCCTTCGCCCGTCCATACGGGCTCTCCGTTTATGAAAACCATGAGCGTGGGAACATTGCGCACATGGTATTGCCCGGCAATAAACGGGTGCTCATCCACATTCACTTTCAACACACGAATGCATTTCATCTCCTGCTTCACTTCTTCCAATACCTGTGGCACCTGCTTGCAGGGCCCGCACCAGTCGGCATAAAAATCGACGATCACCGGCTTCGATGAATTGATCTTATGTAAAAACCGGGGATTCATTGTTTCTCTTCTTTTCTTTTCCTGTGCTTCTTCACCATATCTATAATGATATCTCCTATCAGGTAGCCCATGACAGCTCCCCACAGGGTGCTCCAGTACCAGACCGACTGGATGGGACAGGTGCCGCTGTTGCATCCGATTAAACGCCAGTATAAAAATCCGCCAATCGCCCCGATCCCCGTGAGAATCAATGCCACCTTTTTTTCTTTGAAAAATTTGTTCATCTGTATCGTTTCCGTTTATTCAAATCCTCTTTTATCACGCTTTTGTGATAATTACTTCTTCCGTCTCATGATTCATATTCTTATATCCAAACAAATGAAAAGGCATCTGGTTCTTTGATGCCTCCGGAATATAAAAAAATAATGATCTGCAATCAGGAAAAACCGGCAGGTTCCGGCCTGGTTCTATTCTTTCACGATCTCTATTTTCAACACCTCTTTTGTTTGTGCAGAGATTTTAAACCGGTTGTCGATCCGCCGTCCCATCACCCAGACAATCTTCTGACCGCTGCAGAGCACCCGGGTATTCTCCTTCTCATGAACGGGCACTTTTTCGTCAATCAGAAAATCACTCAGCTTTTTAAAACCTGTCATGCCCAAAGGCTGAAAATAGTCCCCCTGCTGCCACCTTCTGATCAGCAACGGAAATTCCAGCTGCTGAAGATCCAGACATGCCACAAGCGGTGACCGGTCGATCTGAAAATCCCGCCGGTCCGTCTTTTCAATGGTCATCGTGAACGGAGCAAACAGTTCAAGATCCTCTTTTTCAATGTAAAAAATCCGCTCTTCGTCCCCGGGCAACGGGGTGATGTACAGGTACTCCCGGTCTTTCACCAGACGGTGGGTCCGGGAAAAAAACTGCTTTCCCGGCTCGCTGTCGAGCCGCTGAAAAACATGCCCGGCGGTCTGCGCATTGAAATTATAATCCGAAAGAATTTCAAACAGCAGCGTTTTGGGAAAGGGAGACTTTTTCAGTGACCCAATGTGAATCGCCAGTCCGTGCTCCTGCTCCGAAACCACCTGGCTCCCGGCCTCTTCGATGCTGCGGGAATAGACTTCCTCTGCATCGCGCAGATTGCTGATGGTTTCTGCCAGATTGCTCCGGAAGGCAGGATTCAGCTCAGCCAATAACGGAAGTACCTTGTGGCGGATGAAGTTGCGCTGGTATACCACTTCACTGTTGGTGCGGTCTTCGCGAAAATCAATGAAATGCATCCGGGCAAACTGCTCAATCTCCTGCCGGGAGGCAAAGAGCAGGGGACGGACCACGTGGCCCGACTTTTCTTTGATTCCGGTAAGTCCCCGAATGCCTGTTTTTCGTGACAGGTTCACAAAAAATGTTTCCAGCAGGTCATCCTGGTGATGGGCGGTGACAATGTAGTCGTAGCCGTTTTCTGTCCGTACTTCTTCAAAGTAGGCGTAACGCAGCTGGCGCGCCGACATTTCGACCGATATCCCGTTGACGCGGGCATGCTCTTCGGTTTCAAAACGCCGGGAAAAAAACGGAACGCCATGACTAAGCACCTGCTGCCTGACAAATTCTTCGTCCCCGTCGGAATCATCACCGCGCAACTGAAAATTGCAGTGCACCACACCATAGGTAAACTCCGACTGCTCAAAAAGTTGCAGCAGCACCATGCTGTCGATGCCGCCGCTCACCGCCAGCAAAACCTTCTGACGAGAATCAAATAGCCGGTGCGTTTTTATATATTCTGTAAAACGGGAAAACATGAGACAATTATCGATTTTTATTCACTGCAAGCTCAGCAATATTCAGAATCACCTCCACCGCCTTTTTCAGCGAAGGGATGGGGATGAACTCATACGGACCGTGAAAATTGTGACCGCCGGCAAACAGGTTGGGACAGGGTAACCCGTTGTAGGAAAGCTTCGCCCCGTCGGTGCCTCCGCGAATGGCTCTCACCCCGGGCTGAACACCTGCTTTTTTCATGGCTTCCTTCGCCAGCTCCACCACGTGCATCACCGGCTCAATCTTCTCACGCATGTTGTAATACTGATCCTTCATTTCAATCTGAACCAGCTCTTTCCCCAGCTCGAGGTTGACCAGACGGACGATCTCCTTCAGCTGTCTCTTTTTCTCTTCAAATTTTAACCGGTCATGGTCGCGGATGATAAACTGCATCTCCGCCTTGTCGACATGACCGTTTAATGACAGCAGATGATAGAAACCCTCGTATTTCTCGGTATGCTCGGGACGCTGGGCAGTGGGCAGCATGTAGATGATCTTGCTGGCTACCAGCACGGCATTGATCATTTTATTCTTGGCCATGCCGGGATGAACACTGCGCCCCTGAATGGTGATCCTGGCTCCTGCAGCATTGAAATTCTCAAACTCAATCTCCCCGATCTCTCCCCCGTCAAGGGTGTAGGCAAAGTCGGCCCCGAATTTTTTCACATCAAACCGGTCGGCTCCCCGGCCAATCTCCTCATCGGGGGTAAACCCGATCCTGATCTTTCCGTGGTTCATGCTTTTGCTGCCATCCATCAACTGTTCGGCAGCGGTGACGATGGCTGCCACCCCGGCCTTGTCGTCGGCTCCCAGCAAAGTGGTGCCGTCAGCGGTGATGAGATCCTGTCCCTTGTATTGAAGGATCTCCGGAAATTCTTCCGGATCAATAACAACACCATTTTCCAGGTGAACAGCCTTCCCGTCATACCGTTCTATGATGCGGGGATTCACGCCCTTCCCTTCAAAATCAGGACTGGTATCCACATGGGCAATGAAGCCCGTCACCGGTGCGTCCGGCTTTCCGTTCTCCGGAATGGTGGCCATGAGGTATCCGTTTCCATCCAGCTCAACTTCCTTTAAACCAATAGTTTTCAGCTCGGCTTCCAGCTTCTTCATGAAATCCAGCTGCCGCCCTGTACTCGGACAGGTTTTGCTTTCCGGATCGGAAGTGGTGTGTTCTCCGGCATAGCGTATAAACCGTTCAACAACTTTCTCCATCTGTTTAATATTAATCTCCGTTCGACTGGCACAAATATACAAATTTAAAGGGCGTTCAGGAGAATGAAAAGAAGCTGATCAGACAGAAAACTAAAATTCCTGAACTCAATCATCAGGAATGAAACGAGCATGTTTTAACAAACACAAAAAATAACAAATAATTTGTTACTTACCCACTAACCCGGGTAACTCAGACTAAACATCATCGGCATTAAAAGCAAATCCCAACCGCTTGCCTTCCACAAAAAAGTGATTGTCTTTGTTCACAAATATCCGCGCCACAAGGTAACCCGGATCTTTCTCCCGGTTGTATTTGAATGAATCGGCCAGAAAATTGTATATATGAATCATCCCGCAATACGACAAAAGTCATTACCGGGTTTACGGAAATAATTATATTTGCCCTTTCCAACAAAAGATAAAAGAATGAGAAAAACGAAATTAACTGCCGGAATACTGATGTTAGTATTCCTGTTAACGAATTATCAGATTTCAACCGGCTGTACCAATTTTTTAGTGACGCGGGGGGCGTCGGCTGACGGATCTACTATGATCACTTACGCAGCCGACTCGCACAGCTTATATGGCGAACTCTACTATCAGCCTGCACAGGACTATCCGGAGAATGCCATGCGCGACATCTATGAATGGGATACCGGCAAGTTCCTGGGGCGTATTCCGCAGGTCCGCCATACATACAGTGTAGTGGGCAACATCAACGAATTTCAGCTGGCGATTGGTGAAACCACCTATGGAGGAAGAGAAGAGCTTCACAGCCAGGAGGGTGCCATCATGGATTACGGCAGCCTCATTTATGTGACCCTGCAACGTGCCAAAACAGCCCGGGAAGCCATTCATGTGATGGCCGGCCTGGTGGAAAAATACGGCTATTACAGCTCGGGAGAGTCATTTTCCATTGCCGACCCTGACGAGGTGTGGATCATGGAAATGATCGGAAAGGGTGAAGGCGAAAAAGGGGCCGTGTGGGTGGCTTTGAAAATTCCCGACGGATACATCAGCGGTCATGCCAACCAGGCACGCATCACCACCTTCCCGAAAAATGATCCGGAAAACTGCCTCTATTCGGAAGATGTCATCTCATTCGCACGCGAAAAGGGGTGGTACGACGGAACCGATGCCGATTTCAGCTTTTCCGATGTGTATGCACCGGTGGACTTCGGAGGTGCCCGTTTTTGCGAAGCCCGTGTGTGGTCAGGCTTCAACAGGGTAACCTCCGGCATGGACCGGTATTTTGATTATGCCAAAGGACATATTGAACACGACGGTCCGAATCAGTTTGCCGTGAACCGGATGCCCCTTTGGGTGAAGCCCGATAAAAAGCTGAGCGTGAGAGATGTGCAGAACCTGATGCGCGACCATTACGAAGGAACCGAACTGGACATGACCAAAGATATCGGGGCCGGACCGTTTGAACTGCCTTACCGCTTCGGAAAATTAACCTGGGAGGTCGATTCGGTGAAATACTGCAACGAACGGCCCATCTCTACCCGGCAAACGGGTTTTTCTTTTGTCACCCAAAGCCGGAACTGGCTCCCCGACCCCGTCGGCGGGATCATCTGGTTCGGAGTGGACGATACTTACTTCACCTGCTACGCTCCCATGTATTGCGGAATCACTGAAATACCGGAATGCTTTGAAGAAGGCAACGGAGATATGCTTACCTACAGCGAAACAGCTGCTTTCTGGACTTTCAACAAAGTCTCCAATTTTGCTTACCTGCGTTATAACAAAACCATCAGGGATGTCCAAAAAGTGCAGAAAGAGCTGGAAGATCAGTTCGAAGCCTTTGTACCGGTGATCGACAAAGCTGCCAAAGGACTCTATAACTCGGGACAAGCGGATAAAGCCCGCGAATTTATCACCCGGTACTCCGTGAATGAAGCCAATAACATGACAGCCCGTTGGGAAGAGCTGGGCAAATACCTCCTGGTGAAATATCTGGACGGCAACATCAAAAAGGAAAAAGAGGATCAGTTCGAACGAAATGAATTCGGAATGCCTGTCTACCCGCATTTTCCGGAATACCCGGAATGGTGGTACCGGATCATTGTGGATCAAACCGGAGATCATTTTAAAGTAATTGAATGACTTATCTGTTTGCCTTATAAAAAAAAATATTATTTTTGCGCGG
>JAGYMR010000188.1 GCA_018400515.1 Tangfeifania sp. | reverse complement strand
TGGAATATGGCGAGGAAAAACATGTGCATGGGGAGATGGACCGCGTGCTGCGGGAATTTGTGGATGCCGTGGTTGAAAATAAAAACAAAAAACTGAGTACGGCCTGGCATGAAGCATTTACTTCCACGCTTGACAACTACCTGGGAGAATTGCCTCAAAAATTCCAATACGAGGGGCAGGAATACACGCCACTCCGTTTTGCCAATGAATACCTGAAACTGAACACGGATGATTATGTGGAAATTACCTCCTATACGCACCATCCCTTTTATTCCCGGTTCATCCTGGAAGTTCCGGATAACTGGTCATGGGATGAAGTTTACAACGTCCCCCTGAACGAGCTGGAAGCGATCGTCGATTACTCATTAAATAACGGATACACGGTGGCCTGGGCCTCGGATGTCAGTGAAAAGGGATTTTCCACCAGTAACAAAGGGGTTGCTGTTCTGCCTGCAGCTCCCGAGGTGGACATGACCGATGCCGAGATTACCCGCTGGGAAGAGTTGCCTGAACGCGAAAAAGAGCAGGAGCTCTATAAACTTGAAAAACCGGTGCCCGAAGTAACGGTTGACCAGGAAAAAAGGCAGGTAGCCTTCGATAACTACCAGACAACCGATGACCATGGGATGCATATCATCGGGATCGCTAAAGACCAGCGGGGAGAACTTTTTTACAAAGTGAAAAACTCATGGGGCGATTATAACAAATACGACGGCTATTTTTACGTTTCAAAACCCTATATCCGTTATAAAACCATGTGCATCATGGTTCACAAAGATGCCATCCCGCCGCAAATAAGGAAAAAACTGGATCTGTAGGTGAAGGCCGGAATTCTGATATTCATATGCCTGTTTTTGTCTCTCCCCGGAAGAGCCCAGCGGGACGGGGTGGATTATACCTGGTGGAATGAGTTGCACGACTGGCAACCGGGAGACCCCGGATGGCGGAACTGGATAAAGATCACTCCGGGTTATCTGGGCCCCAATGCCCTGCCTGTACCTCCCGTCAAAAAAGGATTGGTGGAAGATGCCCCGTTTTTTGAAGTCACTGCTTCCAACCATTTTCATCCCGGTGATCCCACCCAGGACCTGTCGGGAAGGTTGTACATCCCTTTTGCCCGAAAAAAAATCGCGGTTGAAATGTATGGAATGGCTGTGGAGCGATATGCCTTTTCCAAAGAGATCAGGAATGAACGCTTTGCCCGCGTTGAAGACGGGAAGGGATTTGCAGCGGGCGATGTTTACTTCAGCACACTGATCCAGGTTGCAAAAAACAGAAAATTTCCCAACACCCTCTTCCGGTTTGCTACCAAAACCACCTCGGGAAACATGCTGGAAGCAGCCCGGCACTCCGACAGCCCGGGATATTTCTTCGATTTCAGTTTTTCAAAAACCTATAGAGGGGCCGGACCGGAAATCTTTCGTCCCTTCGGACTGGTGGGCTTTTACACCTGGCAAACCAATGATGAACTGGCCCTCCAGAACGATGCCCTGATGTATGCCATCGGAGCTGACCTTGAAATAAAAAAACAGTGGCTCTTTTCGGCTTCCTGGTCCGGATATTCCGGCTATAAAAACCGGCGCGACCGCCCCATGCAATTCAATTTCGACCTGCGGAAAGATTATGAAAAAAGTGCCATCCGCATCCAATACCATCACGGGGTGCGCGAATGGCAATACAAAACAGTCCGCTTCTCCTATATCTGGAAATGGAATTCGGAAGAGTAACCCTGCCTCAGGAATGTCTCGCCGGAAGGCATCCCTGCTGCTGAAAGGAATGCCCACTGCTGCTGTAACGGATTTGCCATCCGTTCCTGAAACACCTCGCCCATCTTCAACAGATAAATAAAACTGACCCGCTGTACTTTCTTCATTTTACGGCATAATTCTTGTATTTCTTCATATGATTAAAATTGTTAACTTTCATACGATTAAAATTGTCTGTTTTCCAATGTATAGTATGAAACGCGCATTTTTTTAATCATCCTCTTGGGTGTGAATATTTTACATGCTCGTTTCATTAAAATGAGCGCGTTAACAAAGTGATGGAACAAGCATGGTTCTTAAAAACAAAGGGGTATGACTTAAACAAACATGCAAATTCCGTCGTTATTTTTTTTATCAGAAAATTAAAAATTAAAATAAAATGAAAACAAGATTATTCCCTTTACTTGCCTTTGTAGCTCTGTTCTTTGCTTCACAGGTTGATGCCCAGGACCGGATTATCCACGGCATGGTAACAACCTTCGACAGCATTCCGCTGATTGATGCAGAGGTTAAAAACAGGAGCACCCGGCAAGTCGTTTTGACCGATTCGCTCGGCAGATTCTCCATTCCGGCCAGTTCAGGAGATAAAATAAAAGTGAAGGCACAGGGGTTTTACAATGAAAAATTCAAACCCGATAAAAAAACCCGGTTTGCCGCCATCAACCTTCAGTTAAAGCCCGGTGAGAAAAACCGGGAGTATGCCGTTGGATACAGTAAAGTTTCTGACAAAGATAAACTGAATGCCCTGGCGAACCTGAACAAAGACGATCTGGATTTCAGTCATTACAGCGATCTCTTTGAGCTGATCGAAGGGCGCTTTGCAGGCGTCCGCATCATGAACGGGGAGATCATCATCCGGGGGATCAATTCCATCAACAGCAGCAGTGCTGCTCTGATCATTCTTGATGGCATGGCTGTCAATTCCAGCGCATTAAGAACCATCCCGCCAGCCCAGGTTAAGAACATCGATATTATAAAAGACGGTGGGGCGGCTATCTATGGAACCCGCGGTGCCAACGGCGTGGTAATCATAGAAACCAGGGACGGTAAGGACTGACCAGACAAAGTTCCTCCCGTTCCCCTTTTCCTTCGGAGGTTCCCCTGCAGGCAATGCCTTCAAAAAATAAAAACATCCGGTGAACAGGGATGGAAAGAGGCAGTTCCATTCATTCACATTTTTTTTATAAATTTGTTTACAGGAATTATTCCAATCAAAGGAATGGTTAAATCCGGCGACCGGGAAGCGTTTTCCCGCAAATCGTCCGCGACTGCCAATAAAAACTAAAAATACAACCGAAACGAGCATGATGCTAACATCAAAAAAGGTAATGAATGAAGGGACCTAAAAGAAAATTATTTTTGCTTCCCCCATTTCTCCTTTTTTTCCTTTTCAGCTGCCACCCCGCGCCGGAAAAAGCCAAACCGGTGCTCCACCTGTGGTATGACCAACCCGCAGTAAAGTGGACTGAAGCCCTCCCCCTGGGCAACGGCCGTTTAGGAGCCATGGTTTTCGGGGGTATCACGAGCGAAAGGATCCAGTTAAACGAAGAATCGGTTTGGTCGGGAGGGCCCATTGACCGTGCTAACCCCGAAGCTCTGGAGCATCTGGACAGGGTGCGCCGGTTGCTGTTTGATAAGAAATATGCCGCAGGGGAGCGCCTGGCGCAGGAAAAAATCATGGGGACCCGCATTGATCAGGGCAAACATACCTTTCAGACACTGGGCGATCTGTTCATTGATTTTAAAGAAATGCCCGCCGTTACCAGTTACAAACGAGTCCTCGATTTAAGGAGCGCTGTTGCAAAAACAGAATTTGAATCGAACGGAGTCAAATATACGCGGGAAGTGTTCTCTTCGGCTCCCGGCGAGATGATCGTTTTAAAGCTTGCTGCTTCGGAAAAAGGGCAGCTGAATTTTTCCATCCGTATAGGACGTCCGGGAGATGCTGAAAAAATTACGGTAAAAGGAAATCGAATTCACATGACCGGCTTTGCTGGGTATGAAGGCCGGGGTACCCGGTTTGCGGCTGTGGCAGCCCTGGAGACGAAGAATGGAACCATCCGTCCGGGCGAAAAAAGCATCACAGTAAAAAATGCCGATGAAGCCACAATACGGATCTCCGGAAGAACCGATTTCTGGGGGTCGGATGAAAAAAATGCAGCCAGCCGCGATATAGACCGTTCGGAGGAGGTCCCCTACGAGCAGCTAAAAGCCAATCATATCAAAGCTCATCAGGACTATTTCGACAGGGTAACCCTGACCCTGAACGGCACCGATACCCTGGATTTACCGACAAACAAACGGCTTGAACGGGTCGCGGATGGGCATGACGATCCCGGGCTGACAGAACTTTATTTTCAGTTTGGCAGATATCTGCTGATCAGCTCGTCCCGTCCCGGAAATCTCCCGGCGAATCTTCAGGGCATCTGGGATCCCACCCTGTCCCCTCCCTGGAATGCCGATTACCATATCAATATCAACATTCAAATGAACTATTGGCCGGCCCTCGTTACCAATCTGGCGGAATGCCAGGAGCCCTTTTTTGATTTCGTGGAAGGGTTGCGCCCGAGGGGCCGTCAAACGGCCCGAAAAACCTATGGATGCCGCGGATTTGTTGCCCATCACACCACGGATATCTGGAAATTCACGGAACCGATCGGAAGGACGGTGTACGGGATGTGGCCCATGGGTGCTGCCTGGTGCACCGACCATTTCTGGGAACATTACCGGTTCTCGGGCGACCAGACATTCCTGCGGGAGCGCGCGTATCCGGTTTTAAAAGAAGCCGCCCTCTTTTTTGTCGATTTTCTTGTAACGGATCCGGAAACCGGGCTGCTTGTCTCCGGTCCCAGCATGTCACCCGAGAATTCCTTCATCACCCCGGACGGGAAAAGAGCAGCTGTTTGCATGGGACCTGCGATGGACCATCAGATCATCCGGGAGTTATTTAACAATTGCATCCAGGCCTCTGAAGTTCTGGCTATTGATGCGGCATTTGCCGATACCCTGAAGATGCTGAAAAACCGGCTGACCCCTTCCCGGATCGGTTCCGACGGGCGGATCCTGGAATGGTCGGAGGAGTTGCCTGAAGCGGAGCCCGGGCACCGCCACATATCCCATTTGTATGCCCTTTTTCCCGGTGAGGAATTCACAGACCCCGATGATCCCCAATGGATGACCGCCGCCAGGAGATCCATTGAAGGAAGGCTGAAGCATGGCGGGGGACACACCGGATGGAGCCGGGCCTGGATCATCAATTTCTTTGCCCGCCTCAAAGATGGAAAGAAAGCCCATGAAAACCTGATGGCCCTGTTCGCCAAATCCACTCACCCCAACCTTTTCGACAACCATCCGCCGTTTCAGATCGACGGGAATTTCGGGGCAACGGCAGGGATTGCCGAAATGCTCCTTCAGAGCCATAACGGCGTAATTCAGATCCTTCCCGCCCTTCCTCCGGAATGGCCGGAAGGAGAAGTCAAAGGCCTGCGTGCACGGGGAGGCTTTGAAGTGGATATCGCATGGGAAGCAGGGAAATTAACAGCACTAAAGGTCAAATCACTGCTTGGAAACCCCTGTGAAGTAAAATATAACAACAGACACTCTACACATACATTTGAAAAGGGAGAAACAAAACAAATCCGGCTTTAAAAAACAGGGGGATCCGGACTCAGCGAACCGGAGGGAATACAAATGCTTCGGCTGAATCATTTAATGCAAAACTAAAAGCTTCCAGCACAACTCTGAGAGGAGTAGTAGATATTAAATTTTTCCTTTTCAGAATAGCAAAAATTTATACGTAAAAATTTAAGTCCACCGGATTTTCAATGT
>JAGYMR010000187.1 GCA_018400515.1 Tangfeifania sp. | reverse complement strand
AATTCTCAAGTGCAATTTCCGTTTGCCGGTCGAAAATGGCTTTGATATAATCCGGGCGCATCATGATGCTCATGTACCATTCGGTAATATCGCGAATCCCTTTGGGTTTTTTCAGTTTAATGCCTGGCACATGGGCGATATCTCCAAGCGCTGTTCCTCCAAGTCCTGCCACCACCGCTTTTCCGGTTGCCCGGGCTTTTCCGGTTATTTCTTTCCAGTAAACCAAATCGCTGTCCGATACAAAACCGTATTCCTCCAGGTTATCCTGTGGATCGGGATCCTCCTCATTAAAAGGCTGCTGGCGGATAATGGCATCGAAGAAAAAACTGGCTTTGGGCATTTTTGCCGAAGGTTCTGCCGATGTGTCGCCGGCCGGATAGCTTAATGTATCGCTCTGTTCATCGATCGTGGTTTGAAATCCCACCGGCACCAGAACAGTTTGTCCCCAGGGAGTGGTGTACTCTTTAAAAGGCGCATGGTTATAATAACCAAACGAACTGTTTTTGCCTTTGGCACCCACGGCATCGGCTCCCAGTATTTCCCGTAACTCTTCGTCCACTTCGCCCAGCATCTGGTAGGGGTCCACCACCCGGACCGGCCGTTGTTCAAGGCCATAATATTTCCTCAAATTCTCGACGGCCAGCACATGTATTCCGGTTGTTGAGGTGGCCCCAAAATCAACCATCATTTTATCGGGCTGTTGGTGGTTTACTGTTAAGTCAAAACGCTCTTTCGAATTCATTCTGTTTCTGTTGGTTTTTCAGGGAATTCCTGTTGAATTTCCCGGCTTTTCAGGGACCGGTTAGGGCATATCCGGCAGTTTCCAGCCATCGCGGTATTGGTGTTTTACATAATCTCTTGCGGCTTCCAGGGCATTGAAGTTGGCATACTGTCTATTGAAATGGGGATGCCCTTCAATCACTTTAAATTCATCCGAGGTTAATATCTTCAACTCTTCAGAAGGAGCAATATTGGCAATTTCCATTTTTTCAGCATTCCACTCCAGGGACTTATTCAATCCCTGAAGGCGGATTGCCAGTACTCCCAGCAGTACCATCTCATTAAACGGTCCCGAATATCCGAAGTGGGAAGTTCCTTCCGTTCTGTTCTCCGGCGACTCCTTACACGCGCGAATCCAGTCCTGCTCGTGGGGGCCGTCGACGTAACCAATGGCTCCAGGGATACGGCGCAGGTATGGAGAGACATTGGGTTTCCGCCCCGACCCCAGGCGGGCATTAAAACCTCCGCAACCACAAATCAGTGTATCTTTGGATCCCACAAAAAGACAACCTCCCAGGCCATCTGCCATTAGGTTTTCGCCCTCGGGGACAAGGTCGGAAAAGTTGGGCAGCAAACCGCCGTCGTACCAATAAACTTTAACACGTGGCATGCCGGCTTTTTTGATTTTATCGCGTGCGGGAAATATAAATTCAACCGTTTCAGCCTGGGGCGCTGATTCCGTATTAATGGCTGTTGAACTTCCTCTTACTTTTTCGGGGTAACCCAATTTGAGCGATTGATAAACAGGATCGAGTACATGGCAGGCCATATCGCCGAAAGCACCGGTGCCAAAATCCCACCAGCCCCGCCAGTTCCAGGGTGTATAGATTTCGTGAAAGGGGCGCATGGGGGCAGGGCCTATAAATTTGTCCCAGTCCAGCGTTTCCGGAACACGCATCACTTCATCCGGACGTTCCAGGCCCTGTGGCCAAATCGGCCGGTCGGTCCAGGCATGCACCTCTTTGACTTCTCCAATTTCGCCGTTCCATATCCATTCGCAAACCTCGCGCACTCCGTCCCCCGAGTTCCCCTGATTTCCCATTTGAGTGGCCACCCGGTGTTTGGCGGCCAGTTTTGTTAATAACCTCGACTCATAAACCGAGTGGGTCAGGGGCTTCTGGCAGTACACATGTTTGTCCATGGTTAAGGCTGTCGCTGCAATAAGGGCGTGCGAATGGTCAGCCGTTGCCACCATTACGCCATCAATGGAATTGCCCAGCGCTTCATACATTTTGCGCCAATCCCAATATTTTTTTGCTTTCGGGAAATGTTTAAATGCTTTTTCCGAATATTTCCAGTCCACATCACAAAGACCGATAATATTCTCGGTCTCCATCGCCACCAGGTTAGGCAACCCTTTTCCCCCAACACCCACGCCAACAATGTTTAATTTGTCACTGGGTGCCTTGTGTCCCAGGCCCGATACCACAGTTCCCGGAACAATGGTAAAACCGGCCGCTGCAGCAGCGGTACTTTTTATAAAGTCTCTTCTTGTTTTTGTATTCATCGGTATGGTTTTTTGGTTATAATTCTTTTAGTTTGATGCGATGCAACAGAAATGAGAAGCACCGCAATAATCGTTTTAATTGCAAGTGGATACATGATTTGGATTTTTTAGTATAAGAACAAAAAAAGTGGAAACCGGAATCTTTTTCAACCGTTTTTGTGCTATATTTATCTGTTATTTTGAACAGACTGCGTTGTTTTTATCGAAATGTTCGTCAGATAACAGATGCATCCTGATTAATGAAAACACTTATTCAAAAATTACCGCTTGCAAAGGGTAGCTCCTTTATTGCCCGGACTTTTGAGACCCCCAGGTTTGAGACCCCTTACCACCAGCACGATGAATATGAATTAATGGTAATAAAAAAGGGGTATGGGACAGCCTTTATCGGCGACTACATCGGGGAGTACCGGGTTGGCGATGTTTATTTGCATGGGAATAACCTGGCCCATTGGTTCAGGAAAAAGAACGAAAAAATGATTGGTGCTTCAGTGGTTGTCCAGTTTAATCCGGATTTTCTGGGGAAAGGATTTTTTGATGTGCCTGAGATGAAAGGGATCAAACGTATTCTCGAAAAATCATCAAGGAGTATCTGTTGTAAAGGAAAGCTCAGGGAGAGTATCGGCAGGCAATTGCATAAAATTGAACATTTGGATGGTTTTGAAAAAGTTATCAGCCTCCTGAGCATGCTGCGGGAAATAAGCTTGTCTGATGAGTATGAATTTGTCTCCGGAGCAGAAATTACCCATTCCGAAAAAGACCAGATGTTGATTAACCAGGTTTTTGAGTTCAGCATGAACCATTTTAAGCGTAAAGTTACTCTGGAAGAGGTCGCAGGACTGACCAACAAAAGCGTATCGGCATTCAGCCATTACTTCAAGAAAGTAACGAAAACCAGTTACATCAATTTCCTGACACAAATACGCATCTCTCATGCTTGTGAACTCCTTAAATCGACCAATATGTCCATAACTGAAATCTGTTTTGAAAGTGGATTTAACAACTGGGCTAATTTCAGCAAGCATTTTAAGGAATATTGTAAAACTTCACCCTCGAAATACCGGGCCAGTTTGAGTCATGCTAAAAAAGTGAATGAAGAATTTTAGCCACGAATTTCCCCCAATGAATGCGACTGGATTTGCCTCGCCGGGCTAAAACTGCTAAGGCAGAAAGGCACAAAGAATGATGGTTTTTAAGCATTTTAATGCCTTCCGTCATTTTTTCAGCCGGGGAATTTTTCTATGTTCGTTCCCGAGAAATGGCATGGTATTATGGTTGAATTAGGAAATTCTGTTTGGTCCTCTGCCGTATTGCTTTTTTTTCTGATGGACCCTATGGGTAACATTCCGGTGATGCTATCCGTTTTAAAGGAGATCAATCCTCAAAGGCAAAGGGTGATCATTGCCCGTGAATTGATGCTGGCATTAGGGATACTGATTGTTTTTCTCTTTGCCGGAAAACCGTTGCTGAACTTCTTGCACCTGGAACAGGAGGCGGTGACCATTTCGGGAGGCATCATTCTTCTGATCATCGGGTTACGCATGATATTTCCCAAGCCGGAAGGGATTATGGGGCACCAGACCGGAGGAGAACCTTTTCTGGTTCCTATTGCCGTACCCATGATCGCGGGACCCTCTGTTTTGGCCATGCTTATCCTGATGACACAGAACAATCCCGATAATATGGGCAACTGGTTCCTGGCTTTAATCATTGCCTGGATAGCTACCGCCCTCATTTTATTAACCGCTCCTTTTCTGCTAAGGTATTTGAAGCAGCGGGGGCTTACGGCCCTTGAGCGATTAATGGGAATGATCCTGGTGATGCTGGCGGTTCAGATGCTCATAAACGGGATCAAAGTATTGGTTTAATCCCGGATTTCGATAAAGTGTTTGAATGCTGTGATTTAAGTAATCAGGGCAGACAATTTTTCCTGTGTTTGTTTTTTCGTTATTGCCCCCATTCCCTCGAGGATTGCCATGGGGAAATAATTTTTTTTAACTGACAGGCGTGTGGATTTGAAATCCGGCACCCATTAACGCACCCGGTCGTATTCTTTATTAACAGCCTTTTCATCCCAGCGGTCAATCACAGCTTTCAGGGCTTCGTCGGTTTCCGGGAATCGTCCTTTATCGTCGGTGTGGATGATCCATTTGTACAGGATATCGCGGTGTCTGGCCAGTTCCATGGCGTGCTCCCGTTTGGGTGAATGCACCAGGTTATGGGTTTCGTGGGGGTCTTCCCGCAAATCGTACAACTCTTCGGCCGGCCGCTCCTCACCCGCAAAACGGGCCTGCACTTCGTCCAGCTTCCCCTCTTTATACATCGAACGGAGCAGTTCAATCGATTCCCACCCATCGCGGTACTGGGGCTGCAGATAGGGTTTGTCGGTCATGAAATTCCGGATGTACTTGTACCTTCCCGTAACAACTGCCCGGATCCGGTCAATCGTGAAATCGCACCGGTCGCGGGCCGCAATAACATAGGGCCGTTTAAATCCGGAAGCGAACATATCCTTTCCATGCATGTGCCCGGGTATTTCAATCCCCGCCAGTTTCAGGGTGGTGGCGCTGATGTCGATGCCGCTGACCAGGTCATCGCGCACCTGATCTTCAGGAATTCCGGGTCCTGCAACGATCAAAGGGACTTTTATTCCGCCTTCATATAAAAATTGCTTATGCCTGGGAAGGCGCATTCCGTGGTCGGAGAAAAAGAAGATCGCGGTATTTTTATACAGCCCGTCCTCCTTCAGCCGGGCGACAATATCCCCCAGAATCTGATCCAATTTGAGAATGGTATTGTAATGGTGGGCAATTTCTTCGCGATAAACCGGATGGTCGGGATAGTAGGGCGGAACACTGACCTTTGCCGGGTCCACCACCGCGGGTGGATTGGGATATTTCCCTCCCCGCAGCTGGATCTGTCCAAAAAACGGCTGCCTTTCTTTCCGGCCGGACCAGGCCGTGCCATTCCTGGCTCCTTTAAAACCATCTCCTCCTTTCCGGTCATAAAGGTCCTCATCGGAAAAAACAAAATTGTAATGGTCTTTCCCTTCATTAAAGGTATAATACCCCGCCGCTTTAAAGATCTCCGGAAGGGTGCGGACGCCCAGGTGGTTCGGATCCCACACCTCCATTGTATCCCCGCGCCAGACGGAAAAGGAGCTGTAATGTTCATGAGCTCCGATCGATGTCTGGTACATGCCGGTGATAATGGCCGAACGGGTAGGGGAACAAACGGCCGAAGTCATATACGCCCGGTTAAAACGAACCCCTTCCGCAGCCAGTGCATCGATGTGCGGGGTTTGCACCACCTCATCCCCGTAACAGCTCATCCAG
>JAGYMR010000186.1 GCA_018400515.1 Tangfeifania sp. | reverse complement strand
TTCCGGGCCAGGAAAAGATCGGCAATTTCCTGATAATCATTCTGGAGATTGGCTTTATGTCTTTCCGTTTTATCGATCAGCTTTACGATTTTAAAAACCGTTTGCCGGCTGTCCCGGTCAATGGTTTCAAACGGGTCGGATATTTCATTGATTTTCATGGTTGAGAGCACTTTGCTCACATCTCCCTGGAGTTCTTCCACGGTAAACATGGAGGAGTTGGTATTGGGATTGATGGCCATCCCTCCGTTGTTCCGGGTATCTTCGTCGGATGAAAAGTGCCGGGCGGCTTCCGAAAAAGGGATCTCCTCTTTTCGGATCATGGTGGCAAGGCTGTCCAGCCGGTTATAGGCTTTCTCCCGGGCTTCGTCTGAAACTTGGGGTTTCATGAGAATATGCCGGGTGTTTACTTTATCTCCGCGGCGGTCGATCAGCTGAATGATGTGGTATCCGAATTCGCTTTCAACGACATTGGAGATCTGGTCCTCTTTCATGTTAAAAGCGGCGGCGGCATATTCCGGATCCAGCTGTGCCCGTCCCTGGTAACCAATTTCGCCTCCGTCACTGGCCGACGGACCTTCGGAATACATGACGGCCATGGCGGCAAAGCTGGTGCCGTTTTCAATCCGCTTTTTCAGTTGACGCAACTCCGCTTTTACCCGATTGATCTCTTCCAGCTCTACCCGTGGTTCAATGGTGATCTGGGCATATTCATACTGGGTGGGTATTTCAGGGATCTCCTCTTCAGGCATGGTGCGGTAAAAACCGCGTACTTCCGAAGGAGTGGCTGTAATATCCTTGACAATTTTATTTTGCATCTGCGAGCTCAGCAGCTGGTCGCGGATGACCTCCTGCATTTCCGCCTTGATTTCAGCAAGGGGCTTTTTGAAATAGTCCTCAACGGCACTTTCCGAACCAAAGTGTGCCAGGTACATCTGAAGCTGGCCATCCATCTGCTGGTTAACCTGGCTGGGGGTGACCTCAATGAGGGTATCCAGCTGCGCCTCGGCTACCAGCAGTTTATCCACCAGAATGTTTTCCAGAATTTCGCATTTCATGTCTCCCTGGGAGGTAATTCCCTGGGCTTGCTGATTGATGTACATTTTTTCGATGTCCGATTTTAACACGATATTGCTTCCCACAATGGCCACAATCTGATCCACAACCTGCCCCTGGGCAAGAGCATGGCCCGTCAGGAACAGCCCCAGCAGGAAGATCCCCCCGTTTTTTATCAATTTATTCCACATCATTTTTCTCTCGATTAAAAATTTTAAACTTATTCTTTTTGATTCCTTCTGAATAGACATTGTTTTCCAGTTCTTTTAAAAAATTAATTTTCCGGCGGTTTAAAAGTAGATTTTTTATATTTTCTTTGACATATTCAACCGGTGCCGGTTCATTTTTTAATTTATAATCATGCACAGCAACAAGGTAGTAATAATTTGAATCCTTTTGTTCGATCATTTTGTTTTCCTGCAAAAACTGCTCCGCATTCCCGATGTTATCGGGCATGTTTTTTAACACTGTCTGGAAATCGACCCAGCGGTCCGTGAAGATGTCAAATAGTTTGGCATACTGAAGGCAATAATCCCGAATTTCAATGATCCCTTCGGTGGTGGTATTGTTGCAAAGGTTTTTAAGATGGGCGGGATCCGCTGTTTCATGCGGGATTTTTAAAAAAATGGCTTTCACAATGTTTTTTTTCAGCAAAAACATGTCCGGGTGAAGTGCGTAGTATTCCCGGATCTGCTCATTGGTGACCGTGGTATCCATCCGCTGGCTGACGAGGGCATTTTTATACCGGTAGATGATCAGCGATTTGCGGTATTCTTCCAGTTGTTTCGTCACATCTTTTTCTCCGGCCGAGAGGTTTTCTTCGGCTTTTTTCAGCAGCAATTCCTGTTTAAGCCATTTGTTTATGTATTCTTCCATCATGATGGCACTGTCCTCCGGGGGCACCTCTTCCGGAACGAGGGATGCCACCTCAGACAGGTACAGTTTTTCCGAACCGACCTGTGCCAGGACCCGGTCGTTTGTACTGCTTTTGTCCCTGCATCCTGCAAGAAGAAGGCAGCAGCCAAAGAACAGGGGAAGACCGGATTTCATCAGGGACTTAAACATGGGGAACTGTTTTTAATATTTTTTTGTTAACCTTTATTTTGTATTTTTTGTGTAATTTTTTCAACCATTTCTTCTCGAGGTAGTTCTGGTAGTCTGAAATGTATTGCCCCCGCGCTTCTTCAAGGGTTTTCGGGCGGGGCGGGATTTTGTCTCCCCGGATAAAAACCAGGGCCGGATCGAAGTCCCCGGTCCCGGGACCATCCCACACATAGTAATCCACCACCGGATTGCGGCCTTTTTCCCAGGTACCCTCTTGTATTTCAACCGACCTGCCATCTTCTTCCAAAAGCGTTTTTACTTCACCGGCAGGGATGTCCGCGGCAAAATACTTTTCAGCTTCCTCCCGGGTTTTTGCATTATCGCAGGAAATGATTCGCCCTTTAAAACGCTCTTCCCACCGGTATTTGCCTTTGTGTTTTTTATAATATTCCTGAAGGCCGGCAGAATCCTTTGCTGCTGGTTCCCAGACCTTCTCCTCCATGAGGTTGAAAATTAATATGCCGTCGTGGTATTCATTCATCAGGAATTTAAATTCGGGGTATTTCGCTTCCAGCTTGGCATCTTCAAGGGCAATGATTTCATGCTGCACCCACTCCTCATAGTGCCGGGCGTATGGTTTGCCGCTCAGGTTTTTTTCCTGAAGGTAGTTATCGAAGTCATTTCGTGTGAATGTCTGGTTGTCGATACTGAACAGTGGTAGTTTTTTGCCGGGTTCATCCACCGGTTCCGCTGATTTCAGTTTTTGAATGTTTTTCCGGTTTTCTTTAAAATGGTACTTTTTTTTCAGCTTTTCGACGAAGGCTTCTTTCCCGGAGTTGTTACGCGCGGGGTTCTTTTTAATGCGTTCTTCGATGAGCGGTCGTGCTTCTTCAAAGGGAGGCACAGGCCGCTGGTCGATCTTTTTTATGATGTGAATTCCAAAGGGCGTTTCGACGGGTTGTGTGAAGTCGCCCTTTTTTTCGAGGGCAAAAGCCGGTTCGGCAAAGGATGGGGGCATTTTTCCTGCAGAGAGCCAGGGCATTTCGCCTCCCTGCATTTTGGTTCGCCGGTCGTCAGAATATTTTTTGGCCATCTCCGCAAAAACGGCCCCCTGGAGCAGGGCCGAATATACCGAGTCCATGGTTTCCTTTACAGCTGTTTTGTCAAAATCCCGGGCATTCCGGGGAAACATTTTCATGATGTGTGCCACTTTGATCTCCCCCCTGTTTTTACGGATGTCGTGCACTTTTATCAGGTGATAGCCAAAGGAGGTACGCACCGGTCCGGATATTTCACCCACGGGGGTAGTGAAGGCGGCTTCCTCAAAGGGGGCGATCATCCGGAAGGCACTGAAATAACCGAGCTCTCCCCCGTTTCCGGCGGTTCCTTGATCTTCGGAATATTCCTGTGCTGCCGCTGCAAAGGGTTTTCCCTCCCGGATCGCTTTCCGTATATCCAGGGCTTTTTCTTTCACCTTTTGTTCTACCGCTTCCGAAGCTCCTTTTTCAACCCTCAGTAAGATATGGCTGGCCCGGACCTCTTTGGTCATCCGGTCGTAGAGCGTTTTTATCCGGGTTTTATTGTATTGGGTATCGGTTAAATAAGGGGTGGCCAGCTCTTTGCGGTAACCCGCCAGTTCCGATTGAAAGGCCGCGGAGGTATCCATTTTCAGGTTTTCCGCTTCAATGACTTTCAGCTTATAATCGATAAAAAGGCTTAGGTACTCTTTGGGCGATTTGGCATCCGTTTCATCGTAAAGGTTTTGGTTGTTTTTCCGGTACATATATTCAAACTCCGCCTTGCTGATCCGGTTGTCGCCAATGGTAAGGATCACGTCATCCGGGGGAAGAGTAAATCCCGGCAGAAGAAAAAAAGTCGAGAGCAGTAGCAAAGTAAGTTTCATTTCTTAAACTTTTTGTTCCGTTTTGTTTTTTTTGCAGGACGCCATCCTGTTCCGTAGTGGGATAATAAGCCTGATTTTCGGCAGCCAGTCCGAAAAAAGGTAATGAAATGCATCCGGGTTATTGGAGGAGCATTTTTGCTCTTTACTGACTGCTGTAATTCGGGGCTTCCCGGGTAATGGCCACATCATGCGGATGGTTCTCACGGACGCCGGCATTGGTGATTTTCGTAAATTTTGCTTTTTGCAACATGTTAATATTGCCGGCTCCGCAGTATCCCATTCCTGCGCGGAGTCCCCCGATCAGCTGGTAAAGCACTTCGTAAAGGGTCCCTTTATAGGGGACGCGGGCAGCAATTCCTTCGGGAACCAGTTTGTTGATGTCTTCTTCCATATCCTGGAAGTACCGGTCTTTGGACCCTTTCTGCATGGCTTCGATCGAACCCATTCCCCGGTAGGCTTTAAACTTTCGTCCCTGGTAAAGAATGGTTTCCCCGGGGGATTCTTCCACTCCTGCAAATAATCCACCCGCCATGACTGAGTTTGCACCGGCCGCGATGGCTTTTACAATATCGCCCGAATAGCGGACACCGCCGTCAGCAATGACAGGAATACCGCTTCCTTTGATGGCTTTCGCCACACTGAAGATAGCTGAAAGCTGTGGGATCCCTACCCCCGCAATGATCCGGGTGGTACAGATGGATCCGGGGCCGATGCCCACTTTCACCGCATCGGCACCGGCTTTCAGGAGGGCTTTTGCTGCCTCCTCCGTACCGATATTTCCTGCAATGACATCTTTTTCCGGGTATTTTGTTTTTATTTTTTTCAGCATTTCGACCACTCCTTTGGAATGGCCGTGCGCAGTGTCGATCACCAGGGCGTCCACCTGCACCTTGATCAGTTCATCCACCCGGTCCATGGTGTCCGGGGCAACCCCGATTCCGGCCGCCACACGCAAACGTCCTTTTTCATCTTTGCAGGCCAGGGGTTTGTCTTTGGCTTTGGTGATGTCCTTGTAAGTGACCAGTCCGATCAATTTGTTGTTTTTATCCACCACCGGCAACTTTTCAATTTTGTAGCGCTGCAGAATTTCCGCCGCTTTTTCCAGATCGGTCGACTCGGTGGTTGAAACCAGGTTCTCCTTGGTCATTACCTCCTCTATGGGCCGGGTGAGGTCTTTTTCAAACCGCAGGTCGCGGTTGGTTACAATACCGACCAGATGTCCCTCCCCGTCGACCACCGGAATGCCGCCGATCTTAAACCGGGACATGATGTCAAGCGCATCTGCCACCTTTTTTTCACGGGTGATGGTTATCGGGTCGTAGATCATTCCGTTTTCTGCCCTTTTGACCGTTGTAACCTGATGGGCCTGTTCTTCAATGTTCATGTTTTTATGGATAACCCCGATGCCCCCTTCCCGGGCAATGGCAATGGCCATTTTGTTCTCTGTGACCGTGTCCATGGCTGCCGTTACGATCGGTGCATTGATCGTAATGGATCGCGAAAAACGCGACGTAAGGTCGACGTTTCGTGGTAATATCTCTGAATATGAAGGGACTAACAGAACGTCGTCGAATGTTAATCCTTCAAAAGCAACTTTTTCAGCAAAAAACGACATGTGCTTTAT
>JAGYMR010000185.1 GCA_018400515.1 Tangfeifania sp. | reverse complement strand
AATGGTTATCCCGGCAGGTGAGCATACCATTGAGTTTAAATTTGAACCCAAATCCTATTATGTGGGTAATGAGATTTCACTGGCCAGTTCGGTCCTGTTGATCCTTGCACTGGCTGCTTATGGATATTCCCAACTCAGGAAACGGAAAAAGTCCGAAATCTGAAAGGGGAAAATCAAATTTTTAAACCGGATAACGGATGAACAATAAATTAACAACTGGATTTTTTCGGCGGGATGTGCTGGAAGTGGCGCCGGACCTGTTGGGTAAGATGCTGGTTCGCCGGTTTGATGAGCACCGGCTGGAAAAATATTTGATAACGGAAGTGGAAGCTTACCGGGGGGGAGCGGACAAGGCCTGCCATGCCAATAAGGGAAAAACTGCGCGGACCGAGGTGATGTTCCGGGAGGGAGGTGTGGTTTATGTGTACCTGGTTTATGGCATCCACTGGTTGCTCAATTTTGTTGCCGGCGACAAAGAGGATGCTTCTGCCGTGTTGATCCGCGGTTTAGAAGGAATTCCGGGGCCCGGAAGGGTGGGAAAGGCGCTTGCCCTTGACCGCTCTTTTTACGGCGAAGATCTGATCAGGTCGGAGCGTTTGTGGGTGGAAGATTCCGGGAATGCTATAAAATATTCTACCGCTCCCCGCGTGGGTGTCCATTATGCAGGAGAACCATGGGTAAGCAAAAAATGGCGGTATATCCTGAAAAATCAGGATCTTATTATTTAAAGCGAAAAGTCTTCGAGGAAAATCGTTAACAAGATGATGACCATGATGAGCAGGAACATCATGATGAAAAAACCAATGACGCCAATTTGAAACCCTTTCTTGACCTTTTTGCTCCGCTCCTCCGAAATGATGAATTCAATGGACCGAAGCAGGTTCTGAGGGGCTTTGTCATTCTTCACAATATAATCGGTGGCCCCCCGCTTCATGATATTCACAGCAACTTCAACGTCATTCTGGCCACTCAGAAATATGAAATCCGTTTCAGGATGATCCTCCTGGATCTTGCGCATGAGCTCCAGACCGGTAATGCCTTCAAAGGAGTAATCCAAGACAATGATGTCGGGTTTTAAATGGATAGCCTTGAGGCACTCTTCCCCGGTTTTGAATGTTTTTAAGTTTTTAAATTTTTTTGATTGTAGATAACCAACGATTAAATCCTTGTAAACGATGCTATCCTGGACGATGAAGATGAGCGGTTGTTTTGTTTTTTTCATAGTCTGGTGAATTAAAAAGTCGTATTAAAAATACCATAAATTTTCACAGAAATCAAATTCCCGTAAAAAATATCGGAAAATCTTTTTGTGGAACAGGCTGTTCATATTCAGCAATATTCCCCGCTTCATCAAAAAAGGGATCATCTCCGCATGGGCTGCATTCCGCCGGGATTCAAACCGCCACCGGGTCCCAGCAGGTTTTGAGGCTGTTGGCTTTCTTCCCGCTCTTCCCGGGCTTTTTCTTCGGCTTCTCTCCGCCTTTTTTCTTCCAGTTCCTTGTCACGGATCTCTTTGGTAAAGGTGGGATCAGGAATCAAATTCCAGTCGTAGTTATTATCCCAGTTCGACCGTACCTTAATTACTTCATTCATATAGGCCACCCGCTCGGGCTGGAATTTATCCTGGTAACTGCCGGGATCCCATTTCCCGTTTTTATTCCGGTCGTGGATGATCTTTATCTTGTATTTTTCCGGATCCAGGTATTCGAATTGGACCGTTTGGTCCTTTTCGATTGCTTTTTGCCTTAATACGGCTTCTTTTTCTGAATTCTCAACCAGCTGAACCAGCACCCGGCCGCTTACCTGATTGAAATTTAAGGTGATGGTTCCGTAGTAATCCGACTCCTGTGTATTAAATGTTTTTTCCAGGGAATGGCTTGTTATTCCATAAACATTGGTACAGGCCGCGGAATCAATTTCAAGGGTGTACCTTGCATCCGGTTCCCATGGGTAGGCGATCCGGTAAGTTCTCCAGGCCGCCGTGTCTTTTGAAAATTTGAAATCGAGCGGCGTTTTCAGGGTATCCTCCGCATGATACAGCAATATTTTGGAATCATCAAAAAATTTCACCGGCTGGGGGGCGGTAAGCAGAATATCCTTGTTTAGATCGAAAGCTGAAGAGCCAAAGTTTGTCGTCCAGTTAAACTGGGGAACCGGCTCCGGGGCATCCTCTTTTTCCTCTTCCCTGCCTCGCCTCCGGCGCCGGGGTTGCTCTGTTCCGGCATCTGAATAGGTCAGTTCAATGGTGTCCTTCTTTACGAACAACCGGGACAGCGAGTCGAGCTGGTAATAGGATAATTCCACAGGAAGGGTATCGAGGTTGGCGATGGTAGTGTCTGCAATCCACATTGTGAGCGAATCGTATTTTTCGTTGGGTTCAAGAATATACCACTCTTCGGGTGCTTTTCCGAGGGGATCAATTCTGAATGTGTCCTGTACACTTTCATTAAAAACAAAGGTGCATTTATACCGCGATTCCCTTTCCCCGGTTTTAATGTATTGGTCAAAAATGTCTTCGGTAAACTGCCGCAGGTAAAAGGGTCCTGGATAAAAGTGGGTGTGCCCTGCAATCAACAATGAATCAACCCCTTTGACAAGGGTGTCCTTTTCCGCCTGATATGCTGCACGGGGTACGACAAGGGTATCGGCAAATGCAATCTTTTCCGCTCCTTCATTGTATTGCAAATCCCTGTTCTGGTCTTCGATGGCAAAAAGATGGTATTTTCCGGCTGCAATATTCGATATCAGAAAACGTCCCTTTTCGTTTGTCCGGGCGATGTAGTCGGGTGTAAGGGTATAAACTGCGGAGTCGTGCAGGTTTTTGTGCAGTACTACCAGGCTGTTCTCTACAGGCTCCAGATTAAATCCATTGATCACTTTTCCGGCCACCCGGAGCGAATCATACACCTCTCCGGTGCTAAAGGCAAAACGCAACCCTCTGTAGGGATTTTGTTCGTTGTTGTCAACCACAGAATTCTTAAAATCCAGTGAATAGGTAGTGCTGTCCTGCAACGCTTCGTTGAAGCGAATGATGAGGGTCTTCGACTGCGAGAGGATGGAGGGGCGTTTTTCCAGTGGTGGCGAAACAACCAACTTCTCCGATACCGCATCATAGTTAATAAATTCGTTAAAAGTTAACCGGACCTCCTCGCCTTCAAAATTGGTGGCCCTGTATTCGGGCTTTGTCTCTGTCAGGACAGGCGGAATGGAATCTTTGGGACCGCCGGTAGGCATCCCCTGGTTCGCACACGAGGAAATTATGACAATCCATATAAAACCGGTAATGATGGCGTATGGCAGGAAATTCCTGAAGTTTATATGACCAAGTGGTGTTTTTAGCATCTTATCCAATGAAAGAAATTAAAATTTTTCACATCCGTTACCCCCTGCCGGTGCATAAAGCATCCGCCGGCAGTCGGATATTTCTCTGTTTCTCAGATTAAATCCGGCCCAAAAACGGATCCATAAAAAATGAACTACAAACATACAAATTCCTGTAAATATGAAGGGGGATGGGAAAAAATAAACTTGAATGTTTTGAAAAAAATTGAAAGGATTAAGGCAAAAGATTCAGATCATTCCGGGAATTTAAATAACTTGCCGTGTTTAAAATCAATACCAATGGCCAGAAAAAATAAGAAAGGGAAAAAGTTAAAAAAGTCGGTTGTTCTAAATAAAAAGAAGCTCAAAAATGTCATTCTTTCAACCCTTTATGAAGATCCTGGGAAAACGGTAAATTATAAGCAGATTTCCTCCTTGATGGGCATTCGCGATGACAGTGCCCGCCAGCTGGTAAATGTCGCTTTGAAAGAACTGAGAGACGATGATTATCTGGATCAGGTCGCACGCGGCAAGTACAGGTTGAAGGCTAAATCAGGAACGGTTTGCGGGATTGTGGAGCTTCAGCCCCAGGGGTTTGCATATATCATCAGCGATGAAGTCGACCGGCCCGTCCTGGTATCCTCCCGCAACCTGAATCATGCCATGGAGGGAGATAAAGTGCGGGTGCATTTGTATGCCCGCCGGAAGAAACATGACCTGGAAGGAGAAGTCACCGAAATTATGGAGCGGGCCAAAACCCATTTTGTCGGGACGGTTGAAATGTCCCGCAATTTTGCTTTCCTGGTGCCTTCCGGGAAAGTGGGATTTGACATTTTTATTTCCAAAGAAAACCTGCATGGGGCAAAGGACGGACAGAAAGCTATTGCCGAGATCATTGAATGGCCCCCTAAAGCCAACAGCCCGTTCGGGAAGATTGTGGATGTGCTGGGGGATACCGGGAATAATGATGCCGAAATGCATGCCATTCTTGCAGAGTATGAGCTGCCGTACAAATTTCCTGAAAATGTGGAAAAAGCGGCTGAAAAAATTCCCCTGAAAATTCCGGGCAGTGCCCTGAAAAACCGGAAAGATTTCCGGAAAGTCACCACTTTTACCATCGATCCGGCAGATGCCCAGGATTTTGACGACGCCCTTTCCATCCGGAAACTGGACAACGGGAACTGGGAGGTGGGTATCCACATTGCGGATGTCACCCACTATGTTACCCCCAATACCATTATTGAGGATGAAGCCCGCGACCGGGGCACTTCCGTATACCTGGTCGACCGGGTTGTTCCCATGCTCCCGGAGCGGCTTTCCAACGGGGTCTGCTCATTGCGGCCCGGAGAGGATAAATTGTGCTTCTCGGCCGTCTTTGAACTGAACGAAGCAGCAAAGGTGCTCAAAGAGTGGTTCGGGAAAACCGTGATCCACTCCGACCACCGGTTTTCCTATGAAGAAGCCCAGGATATTATCGATGCCGGAAAAGGAACCCTTTCGGGGGAAATGTTGAAACTGAATGAGCTGGCCAAAAAATTACGGGAGGACCGGTTTAAAAAAGGATCGATCGCTTTCGACCGCGTGGAAATAAAATTTAATCTGGACGAAAAAGGGAAACCGGTCTCGGTCTACTTTAAACAGGCAATGGAGGCCAATCAGCTGATCGAGGAGTTTATGCTGCTGGCCAACAAGCGGGTGGCTGAATTTATCGGGAATCCCGGCAAACAGAAAAAAACCAAAACATTTGTTTACCGCATCCATGATAAGCCCGACCTGGATAAACTGGAATCATTTAATTCTTTTATTCACCGTTTTGGGTACGGAATCCAGATGACCACCCCCCGGGCCATATCCAAATCGATGAACCATTTACTGCAGCACGTGAAAGGGAGAAAAGAACAAAATGTAGTGGAAACGCTGGCTATCAGGTCAATGGCAAAAGCCGTCTATTCAACAAGGAATATCGGACATTACGGACTTTCTTTCGACTTTTATACCCATTTCACTTCGCCGATTCGCCGGTATCCGGATATGATGGTCCACCGCCTGCTGCAAAAATACCTCCAAAACGGTCGTTCAGCCAGTGAGGATAAATACGAGGAGTTGTGCCGCCATTCCTCCGGTATGGAAGAAAGGGCCGTGAAGGCTGAACGTGCATCCATTAAATATAAACAGGTGGAGTTTATGCAAGACCATGTGGGGGAAGTTGCCCAGGGGGTTATTTCCGGGGTTACCGATTGGGGGATTTTTGTGGAACTGGAAAATAAAATTGAAGGGATGGTTCCCATTCGGGAACTGGATGATGATTTTTACGTTTTCGACGAACGCAATTATGCCCTGGTAGGAAGGCACAAAAAGAAATCTTACCAACTGGG
>JAGYMR010000184.1 GCA_018400515.1 Tangfeifania sp. | reverse complement strand
AAACCTGAAACCATTGATTTTACTGGTTGTTCAGAATGATTAAAAGAAACAAAGAGCATATTATTACAGAACAATTATTTGTTTAAATTACTCAATTTCAACATTTTAGTTTTATTTAAATTTTTTTCTTATGAACAAAGCACAATTAATTGATGCAATGGCCGAAGGAGCTGGCCTGACAAAAGCAGACGCAAAAAAAGCTCTTGATTCTTTTATTGGTGCAACAACGGATGCGCTTAAAAGCGGCGACAGGGTTGCACTTATCGGATTTGGTACTTTTTCTGTAACAGAACGTGGTGCAAGAACCGGTAGAAACCCACAAACAGGCAAAGAAATTACTATCCCTGCCAAAAAAGTGGTTAAATTTAAAGCCGGTGCTGACCTTGCTGATTCTGTATCATAACTGAACAGAAATTTTAAGATCTTCAGAGGGAAGCAACATGCTTCCCTTTTTTTATTGTCGCCTGTTCCTTTTGAGCATGGAAAAAAAGATCATTGAATATCTATCCGCTTTTGTAACGCGGGAGCGCCTCGCCCTTTTCGAAAAGGTGCTTGAAAAACGGACCGGTTATTTAACCGTGGTCCTGGAAGACATTTACCAGTCCCAAAATGCCAGTGCGGTATTGCGCACATGCGATTGTTTCGGAATTCAGAACGTCCATGTGATCGAAAACCGGAATACGTTCAATATCAACAAAGAGGTCACCCTGGGAGCTTCCAAATGGCTGACCATCAATCATTACAACCAATCGACCCACAACAGCCGCGCCGCCATCCGGTCACTTAAAAAAGCGGGCTACCGCATTGTGGCCACCTCTCCCCACACCAAAGACAAACTCCTGGATGATTTTGACCTTTCAAAGGGAAAAGCGGCCCTTGTTTTCGGGTCGGAACTCCCGGGAATATCAGACATCATCAAAAATGAAGCGGATGAATTCATCAAGATCCCCATGGCGGGTTTTACGGAGAGTTTTAATATTTCAGTATCGGCAGCCATCATTCTCCACCACCTCACCGGGAAGCTGCGTAAAAGCGAAGATATCCCCTGGCAACTTACAGACAGGCAGAAAGAGACAATAAAACTCCAGTGGTTGAGAAATTCGGTGAAGCGAAGTGAATTGCTTGAACAACGTTTTATGGAGCAACAAAAAGCCGGTAAAAAATGATCATGCCAGCATCTCTTCCAGCTCATTCAACCGGATAAGGTGCACCCCTTTTTTCTTCCAGTCCTCCAACGGAAGCGGAATGTTGGGAAGTTCCTTAATAGCATCTTCCACAACATACACATTTTTTCCCCGTTTTTTCAGCCCTTTAACCGCCGCATCCACACAAACATTGGTCGTCACACCATATACAACCACGGTCCCGGGCTTTAAATGCCGCAGGATTAAAGGGGTCAGCGGGTTGCCGGCAAATACATCAAAAGCATCCTTCCGGATGATAAAATTCCGGTGTTTTTCACGGCTAAACAATTCGGGTGTAATCAGGTACTCTTTATCCCAATCGAAAATCACGGGGTCTTCGGGATCGGTCTCCCGGATATAGTCAGCCCCCCGGGTATTCGCCATGCAGTGTTCCGGAAATGTATTCACAAAATCAGGCGAATCATCCAGTTCAGCAGAATTGGCATAATGATAATCAGCCGTGTTAACGACCCGGATCGATTTTTCGGCAGCCAGCTCCGTCAGTCTTTTCCACTGGGGCCTTAAATTTTCAGCTCCCTCCACATAGAGTTTTCCCCGGGGATAAACAAAGTCGATCTGGGTGTCAACATTCCAAAATAACCAATTCGAAATATCCATTTTGCCTCCTCATTTTTTTATCTTAAAGATATTTAAATTCAGCAGCCTTCCACAGGAGAAAATGTTAAAAATTAATAACAGGGCTGCGGCAGCCGGCAACTCCGGGTTCAAAGACCAGGGGGGTGTTCTATTTCAGCCCTTTTTCCAGGAAACTCAAAAACGCTTCATCTTCGAATGTAACACCCAGCTCATGGGTTGTTCCGTCAGGTTCGATAATCACATGAAAAGGAATGCTGTTGGTGGAATATTCCGAGATCTGGATGTCCAGATTCTTCTTTCCCAGGGTCTTTTTGATTTTCCCGTCGGCAGAGGAGGTCACCCATTCATCTTCAGGCAGGCGGGTGCGGTCATCGGTATACAAAGCAACAATGACATACTTCTCCGACAGGATCTCCAGTGCCCGGGGATTCGCCCAGACAGAGTTTTCCATTTTTTTACAGTTGGCACAGGCATGCCCCTTAAAAACGACAAATGCGGGCTTTTCCTGCTCCCTGGCACATGCCAGTCCCTGCTCATATTCAAAATACCCTTTCAACCCATGCGGAAGATGCAGCTTATCGGCATATTTCGGGGGTCCGCAGAGTTCGCTTTGCAGGTCGCCCCCCGGCGCAGGTGCCGTCCGGGCAGAAAGGGAAACATGTTGTGCATCCTGTGGCGGCAGCAATGCGGAAATGGAACTTAAAGGCGACCCCAACAAACCGGTAAACAGGTAAACCACAAAGGAAAATGTAACGATCGACAGGAACAACCGCCCCACACTCAGGTAGGGAACATCGCTGTCGTGCGAAAATTTAATTTTCCCGAGAAAATACAACCCAAGAAGGAAGAAGATCACTATCCAGATGGAAAGATACACGTCCCGGCTTAACAACTGCAATCCATATACCTGATCGATGTTGCTAATGAATTTCAGCCCAAAAGCAAGTAAAATAAAGGCAAAGACCACCTTTATCGCATTCAGCCATCCGCCCGATTTAGGCAATTTACTCAGAGCTGAGGGAAATATGGCCAGCAGGGTAAACGGAGCGGCAAAAGCCAGTCCGAAGAAAAACATCCCGATCAGCGGCCGCAAACCGCCATCCTGAACAGCCTCGATGATCAGAGCACCGATGAAGGGCCCTGTGCATGAAAAGGAGACAATGACCGTGGTGAGGGCCATGAAGAAAGCCCCGGCAAAACCGCCCTTTTCGGCCCGGGCATCGGTTTTATTGACAAGACTGTTCGGCAGCACGATTTCAAAAGCCCCGAAAAAAGAGATGGCAAAAACGAAAAACAGAAAAAAGAACAGCAAGTTCGGAATCCAGTGCGTGCTCAGTATCGTGCCCACGTTGGGCCCGAATACGCCAAAGGAGAAAAGCGCCCCCAGCAGGGTGAAGATGGACAATATGGAAAACCCGAAAAAGAGGCCGCTGCGAATGGCCTTTCCCCTGTTTTCACCCCCCCGCATAAAAAAGGAGACGGTCATGGGAATCATCGGAAAAACACAGGGAGTAAGAATCGCAGCAAATCCCGCCAGCGCCGAGATGAGAATGAACAACCAAATGGTTTGACCGCCGGCAGACCCGGAACTGCTTCCGGAAGAGCTTCCTGCGGCGATTTCAGTACCGGAACCGGAAGTCACCTCCCCGGCACCGGCGCCATCAGCTCCGTTGAACTGAAAAGAGAAAGCCGCTTCATTGGGGGGAAGACAGGTCTCGTCATCGCACCCCATGAACAATACGTAACCGCTGATTTCCACCGGCTCATCGCTCTTTAAACGGATGGATTGCTTCAGTGTGGCCTCATCGCTGAAATACCTGAGATCCATTTGAAAGGTACTGTCAAACTTTTGCACCGGTTGGGGCGTCTTCATAAGCTCCCCCTGAAACTCAAACCGGGATGAATCGTTGTAAACAACCTGCGTGGCAATGGGACCACCCTCCGGAAGGCTTGTATCATACAAATGCCACCCCTTATCAATGCTTGCCTTAAACTCCAGTTCAACATCGCGTCCGTCGCGGTTTGAACTAAAGGACCATGTTATCGGCTCTATAATTTGTGCATGGGCTAAGATTGCCCCAAAAAACAAGGATACGATCAGCGTCAGTCTTTTCATCAGAATTCTATTTTCTACGGTATTAAATAATTAATAATAAAATTGCCTGTTCCGTTCGACAAATATACAAATGTATATTAATCAATATAACAATTTTTATTTTTGAATGTTTTCGCTCTCTGAAACGGCTATTTTTTCGGAGGGCAGGAGGTCTGCAAAAGAGGTAAAAAAACCGGATTGTTTGACATCCGGTTGCATTCTGGTTATAAGATAATCTCTTCCAGGTTCTCATCAAAGAAATGGTACTCCAGGAAAGAGTAGGATCCGTTCGATTCCACCCTGATCCATTTAAAGTATTGGAAAAACCACTTATTGCGTGGGGATCTCCAGCCTTTTTTGAGGTACGCTGCAATATAGGGATGGACTTTCAGGTAGAGGCGTTTTTTATTGAGGTCTTTAAGGATGTATTTCACTTTATTGTCCAGTTCATCGACAAACAATATGGTGGGCACAATTTTTCCGGTTCCATTACAGACCGGGCACTTTTCAGCCGTCTCAATAATTTCTTCAGGGCGAACGCGCTGGCGGGTGATCTGCATCAGGCAAAATTTGCTCAGCGGCAAAATATTATGCTTTGTCCGGTCTCTTGCCATGACCTCTCTCATATGGTCATAAACGCGTTGCCGGTTGGCTGTCACGTGCATATCAATAAAATCAATGACAATAATGCCCCCCATATCCCGCAATCTTAACTGCCGGGCAATTTCATCACAGGCAGCCAAATTGACATCCAGAGCATTGGACTCCTGGTCACCTCCCGCCTTGGCACGATTCCCGCTGTTAACATCGATCACATGAAAGGCTTCGGTATGTTCAACGATCAGGTAGGCACCATTTTTAAAGGAAACGGTCTTCCCGAAAGCGGCTTTTATCTGCTTCTCAACACCATAATGCTCAAAAATGGGACGGTTTCCCTTATAAAGCTTAACGGTCTTCTTTTTATCGGACTGTATGCTTTCAATGTAATCGGTAATCTCATTGAAAACCGACTGATCATTGACGATAATGCTGTTAAAACTGGGATTGTAGATATCCCGGAGCAAAGCAGTTGTTCTTCCCATTTCACCAATAATGAGGGAAGGAGCAGATGCGCGCTTAAGCTTATGAAAAGTCGTCTCCCATTTATCCACCAAGCGCCGCAATTCCTGATCGAGATCAGCCACCCTTTTGCCTTCTCCAGCTGTCCTGACAATTAATCCATACTTCCGGGGCTTGATGCTCTGTACTAATTTCTTTAACCGGTTTTTTTCTTCATTGGTCCTAATCTTTGAAGATACCGAAACCTTTTCGCTAAAAGGCATCAATACAAGATACCTCCCTGCAATTGAAATTTCGGAAGTCAAACGCGGACCTTTTGTCGAGATCGGTTCTTTCGCTACCTGAACAAGTATTTTTTGTCCGACTTTCAACACATCCGTGATCCGGCCCTCTTTGTTAATGTCCGGATTGGAATGAATGCGTGAAAGGGAAGTAATTTTATTTTTCTTGGATGAAACAATCCGCAAAAACTTGTTGAGCGTAGAAAACTGCGGCCCCATATCAAGGTAATGCAAAAATGCATCTTTTTCGTAACCCACATCAACAAAAGCTGCATTTAAACTGGGCATTATCTTTTTAACCTTTCCGAGGTATATATCGCCCACGGCAAATTTTGCCCCGCTTTTTTCCCTTGCTAATTCAACAAGTTTTTTATTTTCCTGTAAGGCCAGAACAACTTCGGAAGGAGTGACATCTATAATTAAATCACTACTCACAACCTAAATATTAATACTGTTAAATAAAAACATCTAAAACCGTTTAACCCCAAAGCAGCAGGCTCCGGAATTAAACGGT
>JAGYMR010000183.1 GCA_018400515.1 Tangfeifania sp. | reverse complement strand
ATAATTTTTAAAATTATTTGTATTAAAATGCATAAAATATTTACAAACGGAAAAAAAATCCGTTTTGTCCTATGCCATATTTTTCTTTTCCCCTGGGGCTTTTTCAAATAAGGCCCCTTTCAAAAAAAGCCCCCCTACGTCTCTTGGCCCCGCATTCCCCCTGAAACCCCCGGATGAATTTCGGAGCCGTTTTGTTACAAATTAAAAATCAGGGATTAAATATACATTACATTTTTGATTTTGCACATTTATAATTTTCCTTTTGCCGCTTGCTCATTTTGTTCCAGGAATATTTTATAAAGCTCAAAAAATGTGGGCGCGTCGAGCAGCACACAGTCCGGATCGCGTTTTTCAATTGCTTCTACCACTTCGGCATACCATTGGGGTGATTTCAAAATATTCCGGAACCAATGAAAAGGAATGGGGCGTTTTTCAATTTGCGAAACAATAATTTCTGCTGCTATTTCAGGGTCTCCCTGATTCACATCCAGGCCGGAGCGCAGCACCGGCATTTCCCCGTGCAGAAGGGTCAGCGGTACTTTTTGGGGGACAATGCCGTTGGTGCTAAACGATGCATAGGCATCCAGTCCTTTTTGGTTGAGTCCGGGAGCCTCCCCGTCGATTACAAAGCCGGTAATGGTCAGGTCCCACCGGTTATAATAGGGAAGGTTGTGCCGGGCCCAGGCACTGGTACCATCGGGCAGTCCGGAAATGGGCCGGGGTTCCTGCAGCATTCCGGGCATCAAATACCCTGCCCCGTTATCCGCCGCGGCAAAATAGTCGTTGGGTGTAGCGGTCTCCCTCCGGTAATCCAGCGCCATGGGCACCCGCTCCTCCAGGACCGGACTAATGCACCACATCAGGGGAACCTTTCCCCGGTCCGGATGGTCCCAAATCCCGGGCGTTGTTTGAGAAACCCAGGAGGAAGCATCGTAATCCCCCACATAAAAAATGTAATAATCCTTATCCTTCAGGTTGAGTTTTCCCTCGCTGTCGAGGTATCCCTCCGCTTTCAGTTCATCCCGGCTCACCCAATCCTGGGGATACTTCTCCTGCAAGGGGAAGTGCTGCCAGAAAGAGGCATTGGCAAGCGCCCCATATCCGATGGCATCGGCGTCCTTAAAGGCGTTATAGGCACTGATCACCCGCGAAAATTCCCATTCAGTGGGTACGTCGTCGTGTTCTCCTCCTGCATGCTGGGTATATTTGTAGGCCCAGGGCGGAAAACCGCCGATATAAGTAAACGTTTTGCCGTTGCCGTTTTGCTGGTAGGCCAGCAGCAATAACTCCGTCAGGGTATTAAAATCGGTACCCACCGGCTGATCAGGATCATCCGTGGCCGGTTCATCCCTCCAGGGACTCAGATCGAAAAAAAATGCTTTTTTGCTGACAAAAAAGTCATGGTTGGTCAGCGTATGATGGTTAATATTAGCAGCTGTGGGCTTTTTTCGCCAGTACTGGTCAATATAGGCCGCCCCGAATTGGGTATTGCACTTTCCCTTTTTCAGGTAATGTTCAATCAGCCAGATATAAGCATCGTTTTTGGCCGATCCGCTGGATTCCCTTTCGGTTCCCGGAACAATCCCCCTGCCGGAGAACAAGGGCTCCCCGTTGGATTTCAAAAGCCGCTTCTTTACAGGAATCTGAGGTCCTTCCATAATGATTTTCCGGTACAGGCTGGCCCGTGAAGTATCGTACCGTACCGCAATCAGGTTCTCCACGCCGGCAACTGCAGAGGCTACATTGCTGGTGGCAGCTACGCGGGGGTCATAAATTACGGCTCCCTGAATCTCCTCCTTAAATGCAGCAATTAAATCCACGATATTTTCATACAGGGTGGTATCGGCATTATGGAGCCATTTTCCTTCCCGGCGGTACTTATTCCACCAGTAGCGGTCAATGTTGACGCCCCTGTTTTCAACATAATAGAGATACAACCGGGGTTCTTTCCGGTTGACAATCCCCTGGAGGGTGGCGAGTGTGTGCACCTGGTCCCACAGGGTCCGGATATTCCCCGGATCATTGACGTCCATCTGATTTAAATAGTGCAGATCATAAACGGCAATGTTTCTCCCCTGGTCGGTTCCGGGATTCGTGCAACCAGAGACGATCCCCCAAAGCAAGCCAATAAGCAATAATTTATTTCGTTTCATTCTTATTTATAAAAGTTCATTCACCATGCTCCTGCGCAACATTATATTCCAGGGATGAAGGGGGTGCATCCTCCGGATCGCTGCCCCACTGCTTGTTGGGCCACTCCCCCATGGTCAGTTCAAGGATGCCTCCGCTGATCAGGTCATTGTGGGTAAACCATGGCCTTTCCAGGGGTTCACCATTCAGGCGGGCCTCCTGTATGTATTTGTTCTTTTCCGAATTATTTTCAGCGATGATGATAAAATCTTTACCGTTGGGCAGGTTGATAGTAACCTTTTCAAAAACGGGACTTCCGATATTATAAACAGGGATACCCGGCGTAACCGGGAAAAATCCCATCATCGAGAAAACCACGAATGAGGTCATGGCACCTCCGTCTTCATCGCCGGGAATGCCAAACAGGGTATCCGTAAAAAAGGCATCCAGAAGCATGCGGATCCGTTTCTGGGTTTTCCAGGGAGCTCCCAGGTAATTATAGATATAGGGAATGTGAAAAGCAGGTTCGTTTCCCATCACAAATTGTCCGACCAGTCCGGAAGCATCGGGCTGGTTGTACCAGAACCGGAATTTGGGGAGTCCCAGCTCTTCCCTGAAAAGCTGGTCCAGTTTTTCTTCGGCTTTTTGCCGTCCCCCCATCAATTCAAAGAGCCCCCGGAGGTCATGTTTTACATCCCAATTATATATATAGGCATTATTTTCCGTAAAATATTCACGACCGGCAAAACGCGGGTCAAAGGGTTCGATCCAGTTCCCCTCTTTATCTTTCGGCCACATAAACCCTTTATCCTGCCGGTAGACATTCTTGTAATTATCCGCCCTGTCGAGAAAAAGGGTCCGGTCCTGCTCCATGTCCAGTTCTCCTGCTATTTGCGCAATACACCAGTCGGAATAGCTGTTGGCTGTAGTGACCGATACCGATTGCCGTTTTTCCCAGTTGGTGTCCACCTCTTCAATGGGTTCCTCTTCTCCGGGGGGCAGACCGGGCACATATCCATGCGCATTGTAAAACTCGCCCAGCCAGGTCTGGGGACCATCATACCAGGGGATAACAGATCCTTCCAGGGCATTCTTCCTTACCCCTTCATAGGCCGTTTTCAGATCAAAATCCCGGAATCCTTTAAACCAGGCATCGGCAAACCAGTTGGCCGCATAGTACCCCGTCATGGCAGCCCAGGGGCCCGAAACCAACGCAAACGAGGGCATTATCCCGCTTTGCTCGTACATTTTCACATACGACCGGAGCTGGTGTGTTTCCCTTTCAGGATTCAGGATCATGTGCAGGGGTTCCAGCGAGATAAAATTGTCCCACATCCAGTTATCCACATAGAAAGGTTCATCCGACTCGTGGACCTGGTGGTCGTAACTGCTGTAATACCTGCCGTATTCATTGATGTTCACCATTCGCTCATAGGTTCGGTAAAGGGAGGTATAAAACACCCTTTTCTGGGAAGGGGTTCCCCCCGCCGTTTGGATCTGAGCCATTTTCGATTCCCAGACCTCCCGTGCCTCATTTTTCACCCGCTGGAAGTCCCATACCGGGATCTCTTGCATTAAATTCTCCCGGGCCTGTTCGACACTGACAAAGGAGATCCCGTAACGAAACCCAACCGTTTTATCTGTATTGCCCATATGAAGCAACACCTGCTCTTTGGAAGCATCATTCCTGTATTGTACCTCCAGAATATCGGCATCCACTTCCGCAAAAAAATAGGCTTTCATCCCTTTGAATGCCTCCTCACCCGAGATTTGCCTTTTCCCCTGAACTTCGATTTTACCGGGTCCCCGGAACATTCCCATGCGCAGACAATGGTCCTTTGGCCCGTCAAAATGGACGCGGTAGAATCCGCTCCGGGCCTGTGGGGTAAATTCCAGAACATCTCCGGTTTCAAGAAAAGCGCCCCGGTAATAATAGGGGGTAAGCGTTTCATTGTCGTATACCAGCTTTCGCTCCCAGGTGGTTTGATCCACCTCACCGCTCACCGGCATAAAAGCAAAAACGGGATCAATCAGCCGGTGGGTTGTAATGGTCAGCGGAAAATTCCGGATCTGATCATCCAGCTGGTCTTCCCGCATAGGAAATACCCGCAGCATGCTGTTCGGAAGGTGAACAGCGGGCCTCGTGGGCTGCAAAATGACCCCCACCCCACCAATGGTGGGATCCACATAATCCAGGCCTGATTTTTCCTGTTTCTGTTGACAGGAAGGCAATAACATGCCGGAAACAATTAGGATCACCAAAATAATTTTGCTTGGATGCTTCATTTCTTCAGTTTTTATTGGTTTAAAAAAGTGTTTACTAAACAACTCCCCCAGAGGGGGCAACCTGAGGAATGGTTGATGGCGCATTCATTCCTGAATACAATCCTCAACCGCTCCCGGGTAAAAAATATTGCTTTGTTCCGGGGCTTTCCCCGTTCTACGTTCACTCTTTTCCAAAAACTTCCCGGATTACTTTCAGTTTCATGTAGCCGTCCCCCTCGGTGGGAGCCACCATTCCCCCTTCTCCGTATTCATTCCAGGCGTAGATGGTAAACGCTTTCCGGGTAGATCCGTCCTTCCGGGGGAATCCCAGAGAGGGTGAGCTCAGGAGATCCTGTTTCAGCTCTTCCAGCCCTTCCTTCCATTGCTTCCGGGAGGGCAATTCAAATTTTGGACGGGAATCATGCCACGGACGCGGATTCCAGCCCGCGGGGAAATAGGGCACCCAATTTAACGCATCGGACTTCCGCACATTCCGGACTTCCGTGGCCTCAGCCACCAGATCCTCATAGGGGTAATCCTCCTCCATATCGGGCAGATCCGGGACAGCCATGTACTGCATGGTGGCATCAATCGCTCCTGTTTTTACAAACGGATGGGATGCATCAATCGGACCCTTTCCGTAAGTTCCAACCGTGATCAGCAACTCACCAACCCCGGCATCACGGGCCCTTTCCCTGAGGTGCTGCAAGACATTGCGGCATTTCGCAACATCGCGCCCCATATCAATAAAAAACTGGTCGCCGCCATGAATTTTTAAAACGGGGCGTCCGTCGATCTTCAAGTAACCCGGATGCTTCATGGCCTCCACGAAAACATCCATGCAGGCATCCCAGTCTTCGCGGGAACTGACTTCGAAGGGGGGATGATTGGTCAGCTCAATCATAAAATCCATCATGGAGGCATTTTCAGACTCCATAAAATGGAAAAGTCCGGCATTTAAATAGGGGACATCATCCTTCTCCCGGTTGGTAACATTTCCCCCGTAATAATAGAGAATGGAAAAAAAATCAACCCCGTACTCTGCCGCCGCCTTTATCTCCTTATCCATGGTCTCCCGGGTATTGTATGCGCCCAGCAAAGGGACCCTGCCGGGAAATTCACTGCGCCAGTCCTCCCCCCTGTACTCCCATTTATTGGGAGAATGGGCCCACCATCCGCTGAAGTACTGGATACCCACCAGAATATCATCGGGTTGATGATCTTCGCTGGCAACCTTCTCCCCTTTATGGGAACAACATAAAAAGATGGAAAAAAACGGAATAAGGAGAAGAATAAATAACCTCATGTTCAAAAAATCCTTGGTAAATTTTCTTACTAAGATAAAGAAAAAACCGGATTTTTCCTTTTCCTGCAGGGGCAAACTGTATACAAATTGGCTGCAGGGACTGAATCCTTTTTTGACTTGATCTGA
>JAGYMR010000182.1 GCA_018400515.1 Tangfeifania sp. | reverse complement strand
CCTAAAAGAGACTCCTGACTATATTGACGAACACTTACAGGTCCGCCTTGCAAAACCGGAAAAGCAATCGGAAAATCCGGACCACCAAACGGGGGAAACCGGACAAGCCGTTTGATCCGGCCAGCAAAAGATTTGTTGAAGAGCCGGAAGTCCGGTAAATTCAATCAAAATCGTTAAATTTGCAGTAAAATAAAAACCGATCGCATGCACTACGAAAATTTAGCCAAAGACATTTACTTTTTAGGATACAACGACCGCCGCACCCATCTGTTCGAAAACCTCTGGCCCCTTCCGCAGGGCATTTCGTACAACTCCTACCTGGTCGTTGACGAAAAGATCGCCCTGGTCGATACCGTTGAACGCTCCTATATCGATGAATACCTGGACGATATTGAGGAAATCACCGGTGGAAGGCCGGTCGATTACCTGGTGATCAATCACATGGAGCCTGATCACTCCGGTGCCCTGAAGGCGATCGTTCAAAAATACCCGGACATCACGCTGGTGGGAAATAAAAAAACCTTCGCCCTGGTGGAGAATTTTTACCTGAAACCGGAAAAGACCGAACTGGTGCACGACGATTCCACCCTGGATCTGGGCCGGCACCGGCTGCAGTTCCAGACCATACCGATGGTCCACTGGCCCGAGACCATGGTCACCTTCGAGGAAACCAACGGGATCCTCTTCTCGGGCGATGCATTCGGCAGCTTCGGAACCCTCGACGGGGGCATCTTCGACGATGAGATCAACCTGGATTTCTACGAGACGGAAGCCATGCGGTATTTTACCAACATTGTGGGAAAATACTGCCCGCATACGCAAAGGGCCCTGAAAAAACTGGCTCCGCTGGACATCAAAATGATCGGTGCCACCCACGGGCCGGTCTGGCGGACCAACCTGAAGTGGATCCTGGAACGGTACGACAAATGGAGCTCTTACAATGCCGATACCGGCGTGGTCATTGTCTACGGCTCCATGTACGGCAATACCCAGAAAATGGCGGAAACAATTGCCCGCCGGCTGGCAGTCCGCGGAATCAGGAACATCCGCATCCACGATGCCTCAAAGACCCATGTTTCCTGGATCCTCAACGACATTTTCAAATACAAAGGATTCATCGTGGGAAGTCCCGCCTACAACAACACCCTGTTCCCTGCCGTGGAAAACCTGATTTCCGCCATCGAACATGCGGCGCCCAAAAACCGCTTGCTGGGAATTTTCGGCAACTTCTCGTGGAGTGGCGGCGGAGTAAAAAATCTGAAACTCTTCGCCGAAAAAATTAAATGGGAAATGGTGAATGAACCCATAGAGGAGAAAGGCGCCTTAAAGACCGCTGCGCGTGAACAGCTGATACAGCTGGCCGACACCATGGCCGATAAACTGGAGCAGGAGCCGTAGCACCACCTTAAACCCTTAGTTTTTTTACCCATACGGGTCCGGAAACCCTGAGGGTTGAAAAAAGGGGAGGATTGATCAGACTACTTATCCCTCGTAAAAACCGGCTGGCCGGGTTTCGACAACCGTGGATTGAAATGGTAGCCTTCGGCATCGAATGCCTGCAGATCCCCGGCCTCAGCGATGTCATTCTCCAGAATAAACCGGGTCATCAGTCCGCGGGCCCTCTTGGCATATATGGAGATCATCTTATAAGTCCCGTTTTTCAGATCCTTAAACGCCGGGGTCACAACCGACGCATCCAATTGTTTTGCATCGATGCTCTTATAGTATTCATTGGAAGCCAGGTTGACGAGTACCTTACTCCCCGAGGCGTCAATGGCTTCCTGAATTTTCGGGGTGATCTTCCCTTTCCAGAAAGCGTAGAGGTCTTTATGCTCCCCGTAACGGAATTTCGTCCCCATTTCGAGCCGGTAAGGCTGCATCAAGTCCAGCGGTTTCAGCACCCCGTACAACCCCGATAAAATGCGCAGGTGTTTCTGCGCCTGCCGGAGTTTATCCTCCGGAAGCGTGGCGGCATCAATCCCGGCAAAAACAGCCCCGTTAAACGCCAGAAGCGCCTGTTTGGCATTCCCGGGTGAAAAAGGGGTATGCCAGGTCTGAAACCGTTCGTAATTCAAAATTCCCAGCGAAGCAGAAACCCCCATGAGCTCCGAGAGATCCTTCGCCTTGTACTGGCGGAGTTTTTCGGCCAGTTTTCCGGATTCTTCCAGCAATTCCGGAATGGTGTGGTCCGGTATGCGGGACGGTGTTTTAAAATCGAGCGACTTGGCAGGTGAAATAACGATCAGCATACTATATATTTTTACCCAAACGAATTCTAAAGTCAGAGCGACTGCCGGATGGAAGTCAATGCCTGCCGGAGGGCTTCCTGATCTCTTTGGGAGATTCCCGGTGTTTCCAGCGCTCTTTCATAGAGTGCTTCGGTATCTTTCACGCGCCCGTCGCGCATGTAAATATCCCCCAGAAAGCTCACGGCATTGAGGTAAAGGGGGTGGTCATCGATCAGCTTCTTCAGGGTGGCGATGGCCTTCTCTTTTTCGTTGTTCTCCAGTTGATAATAGGCCAGGGTATAGGCATATTTAGGTTCTTCGGGCCGGCTTTCAGCTGCTATGGATGCATATTCCACCGCCCGGGCTACGCTTTGTTTAGAGGCAATGACGCTCAGGTTGTAGGCGGCGACAGCCTGCTGTGGATTGGCTTCCAGTGCCCTCCGCAATGCCGCTTCAGCCTCCTGCATTTTCCCCTGCTCGGCCAGCAGCAATCCCAGATTCAGATTAGCTGCTTCATTATCAGGCTCATGCTGAACCGCTTTCCGCAGGTTCTCTTCCGCTTTGGTAGTATTTCCGACCGAGGAGTAGAGCACACTGCTGTTGATGAGTGGCAGCAGGGCATGCGGATACAACCGGGCCGCTGTTTCATAGGAATTTAGCGCCTTTTGTACCTCCCCGCGGTTTTGGTGAAACAGTCCCTTGTTGTAGTGCGAACTCCAGTTGTCCGGACGGGCCAGCAGCGACCCGATGTATTCATCGGTGGCTTCACCCCTGGTGGTAGCTTCGGCAGTGGTGAACCGGTCGTCGCCAAAGGGAGATAACGAAAGAGCGGCCGAAACACGCACCACCCGGTAGTCATCCGCTGCAGCGGTCAACAAGGCATTTTTCGCCTCCTCCGACAGGTTTCCGGAGAGGGCGGTGGCGGCAGCAGCCCTGACAAGCGGGGATTCATTGTCCTGCAGGGCCCCAAGGATAGTACTCCATTTCTTCTCATCAGAACAGCTGTTCAGCAGCCGGATAAAAGAGGTAACCACCACCTCTCCGTAGGCATCTTTTTCAATGATGTCCAGCATTTCATCCAGCCGTTCCCACTGCCCCTCACGGGCCTCCTTTATCAGCTGAGCCCAGTAGAGCGTCTCTTCCTGATAATCCCCGTTGGTCCGCGATTTAACGATCTCATTGGCCCATTCAGGGCTTTCATCGGTATGGCAGCTGTTGCAGGCGTTAGGCGAACCAAATTTGATGGTGGCTTCCGGCATGGGCGGCCTGAATGAGTGGTCGCTGCGCAGGAAATGCCCTACAAATTCCCGTGTAGGTGCATGGCAATTGACACAGACCGATCCCTCACTGCCGGGCTCATGCATGGTATGTTCCTGCAAATGGGTTCCGTTGTATTCGTGGCACGAGGTGCAGGCATCGTTGGGGTTCTCGCTGAAACGGTTCCGCCCGCTGGAGGTGTGGCAGGTGACACAGTTCAGGTCGCTCTCCTCCTTGCAGGGATTCATCATCCAGCCGGTCATGGTGTAATTCTCACCCAGATCCCGGCCATCCGGATAAAAATCGGGATCTTCGAGGGTGGCAATATCAAAATGGTCAAAAAATGGTTCACCGGGCATATAACTGGCCGTGACGGGGGTGACTTTGGCATGGCAGGGCGCACAGGAGGCATCATGCTGTTCGGGGGTGAAGGTACTCGTAATGATGATCTTCAGGTCTTCGGGCTCCTCTCCGGTCTTTTCGGCCTCCCGGCACACTTCCACGTGTTCGGCACTGGGACCGTGGCAGGTTTCGCAGTTAATGCCCGGCTCCCGCCAGGTGGTGTGATACGTTTCAGTCGCCAGGTCGAAGTTGGTGCTCAGCTGACTCACATGGCAGTTGTAGCAGCCGGTGTTAAAAGTATACATCGGATCTTTCCAGGGAAGGGCCTCGTCTTCCTCCTCCTCCCCGAAATGCCGGATACTGGAGGCGGGATAGTTGAACCATTGCTCCCGGTTCATATCATAAGCCAGGGGAATGGTCTGCAGCTTCCCCTTATCCAGGGGCGTCAGAAAACAAAAAACATTGCGTCCCCCGAGGGACCAAACCAGTGGATACTCTTTCAAAACCTCCCCGTCTTTCTTTTCCACCATAATCATAGAGGAGTCTTCGTAGGTGATGTGGTACTGTTTTCCTTCCACCTCCACAGGAACTTCGGCAGGCAGCCGGTACTCAGCAACAAAGCCGGCATTGACGGGCTGCATGGCCTTTCCATGCCACGAAGGCGCCCACAGCTCATAAAACCGTTCGTGGCAATCAATGCAGCTTTCCGACCCAGAAAAGGTGGTATCTGCTGTCTGCTGGTTGTTTTTCTTGTGTTTGCAGGAAAAAGAGAGGGAACCAAAAAGGATGATCAGAAAAAAAATAACCGTTCTACCCGCCATAGCCAATATTTTTATACCACAAATATTGCTATATTTTTGGAAAGATGGAAGCTCGGGAGGTAATTTTTATTTATGCTGCTTTTACGCCGGATCCAGGACAAAATGTGGCCTGTACCGCAGGAGCAAATTTGTAATCCGATCCTGAACTTTCTCCATGAAAAGCCCTGGATAACAGGATTCCCACCGGGATCGAATTTGCATCCGCCCCAAAGAAAAACACGAAAAATGGTCTTTACCCCCTGATTTTCCGTTTCTCCTGGTACAGGTAATAGCCAAAGCCCAGTGCAAAGAAGAGGTAGATGAATGCAATGATCCATCCCCATGCATTCAAAGTCCCTGCCAACACAGCAATCAGGGATAACACGAAACCAATCCCGTCAAACAGGACTAAAGCAAGAATAATGGCCTCCCGGGCCTTTGACTTCTGAACACTCCGTCCGATGGAGGTAAGAACAAAGATCCCCAGCAGGGAGGTACCGTATTCCCTGACAGCAAAAATTCCCCCGGCAGCCAGTGCAACCCCCATTAAGGAAAATGATGGTCCGGGGATGACCAGAAGAATGATCCCCAGAATGAAACAAACAATGGCTTTAACGGTCATTAATGTTTTGAATCTCAATAAAATATGCATCCCTTTTTAATTTTTTGGGCGGAGGAAGTGGCATCCCTGGATGCGGAAAAGTGTGGGTAACCCCTCCCCTTTTGATATCCAGAGAGAGATTCATACGCCCTTTACCAGCAGTTGCCTGCAATCCCTGCCAAAGATCTCCATCCCTCCGGCATGTTTTGTTATTTAATAAAAAGTTACAAAAAATATCATTAGTGTCCGACTAAAAAAATAAAATAGAAGGTACTCCCTTTCGGTTTCCCTTCAAAGTTGTAAATTGATTTTGCTAAAAACTTTTACAACATGGATAAAAATACAGAAATAAAGAGTACCATCAAATTTGTCGGACAGCCGATTTTTGAACAAGTTATGGATTTGGCACAAAAAGTCAATATATCATCACTGATAAGAACGCATGACGCTGACCGTTACTACAAGGCGTTCAAGGCAAGAACACATCTGATTGTGATGCTGTTTGGGATTTTAAGCCGGTGCTACAAAACAGAAGTCGGCGAGCCTCCCGGCCAACTTCAATTAAAGTTTATATGATGGGGGGTCTGTTTTGAAAATGAAATAAAAATGCCCGTAAAATGGGCTGTTGAGATAATAAAATTTCATGCGAGTTCCATGGGCCTT
>JAGYMR010000181.1 GCA_018400515.1 Tangfeifania sp. | reverse complement strand
TATCTCATTATTAGTGTCCATTTCAAAGGTATTCGATAGAATGCTTTCGCATTTCATCACCTTTTGTGATCTCCTGAACATGCTCGTTTCATTACAATTACAATTATATTTATTTCGTGTTTAAATTTCAATCATGTATTAACACCTTTATCAGGTCCGATTCCTTATTACTCCGTGCGGGTTGCTTCTGCCGGATTCAGTTTGAGCGCTTTCCTGGCCGGATAAATGGCTGATAAAATCCCGGTGATCACCACCAGTACGGCAATAACGATCAGGGTCTGGCTTTCCAGGGAGGTGTATACCTGCGCAGCAAAGCCGTAACTTTCAAGTCCCTCGGCAAACATGGACAGGTTGATGGGGGTTGTTTCAAAAATTTTTGTAATGGCTGTACCGATAATAATTCCCAGCACACCCCCCGTTAAAGTAAGTAAAACAGATTCAAGGATGATCATGAGAAAGATTCTTCTTTTATTCATCCCCACTGCCATGAGCATGCCGATCTCTTTTACCCGTTCCAGTACGGCCATCAGCATGGTGTTGATAATGCCAAAGCAGAGGGCCAGCAGAATGATCAGGATGAACACATACATGTACTGGTCCATCGAGTTGGTCAGCATGGCCATTTCGGGGCTGATCTCTTTCCAGGTTTGCACTTTTTCTTTGCCGGCGACTTGCTGGATTGCCGGTTTTACTTCTGCTGCCCAGTCGCCCTCCTGCAGCATGATGGCTATTTCATGGGCCTGCCGGTCGTTGGTCCCGAGCTGTTCCTGCAAATCGCTGAAGCGGACGAACAGGGTGGATTCGTCGTAGCTCGTGTTGGTGGTGCGGTAAATGCCCCCGACGCGGAACCCTTTTGATGAAAGGTTTCCGTGGAGGTCAACCATCTGCATGTTGATACGGGTTCCGATTTGCAACCGCAGCTTTTTTGCCAGTTTTTCCCCGACAAGCACCGGAGGCATGCGTGTATTTTTTTCGAGGTATGTTCCCTCGATGACATGTTCCCGTATATCGGTCACCATTTTTTCCCTTTCCGGTTCGACCCCGATAAGTTTTCCGCCGCCGGTTCCGTGGGCAGCCATGATGAAAGGTTCGGCAATTAACCGCCGGCTGGCAGCTTTCACCGAATCCAGCGATTCGATCGCTTCCACCATTTCATCTGCATTTTCTATGCTGAAATGAATGTTGTTATTTTCCTGGAAGCGGGGAGCATGGATCTGCAGGTGTCCCAATTCTGTCTGTGTGGCCGATTCAATCCGGGCATCAATGACACCCTTCATGAAAGCCAGGATAAAAACACCGGCAAAAAGTCCCAGCGCCAGGGCGGCAATCATTATGAGGCTCCGTTGTTTGTTTCTCCAAACGTTTCTCCAGGCAATTGATCCGATCATGATTCTGAATTTTTCGGTTATTAACCCCGCAAAGCATTTGTGATTTTTAAGCGGGATATGTTGTATATCGGGAACAGCGAAATAAAAACACTAATAAAAAAGACGAGGATCATCTGATTGTAAAAAAGCGAAGGTTTCAACGAGAAAAACATGTAGGGTTCCATTCCGTACTGGGCCATGGCGGTTCCTGTTTCTCCCGTGATTGGCAGGGGGTTGTGGAAGAAATAGAGGCAGAACAGGTAGCTGATTACAAGTCCGGCTGCACACCCCGCAATTCCGATGAACAGTGTTTCAAGGACCACGACCACCGATAGTTTCCTTTTTTTCATGCCAATGGCATGGCTGACTCCGAATTCACGCTGACGCTCCTTAACCATCATCATAATGACGCTGAACATCCCAAAAGCGATCACAAGGTAGAGGATGCCCAGCATTATGATCCCGCCGGCGCGGTCGCTTTGAATAAGCTGCTCCACCTCCGGCTGCATTTCAATCCAGGTTAACACTTTGTATTGGGGGGGGAGAATGGCTTCGATGTTCTTTTTTATGGAATTGACTTTGTAATGGTCGTCGGTCATCACCACCAATGCGGTTGAAAGTCCGTAAGCAGAGTAGAAATCCCGTGCGTTTTTCAGATCCATATACACCAGTCGTTTGTTGAATTGCTGGTTGGGGTGGTCGAGGATCCCATTGACCCGGAAGAGACCGTTGGCACTGATCCCATGATATCCCTGGCCCAGCATTACCAGTGTGTCGCCCACATCAAGGTTCAGGAATCCGGCCAGCCCTTTTGCGAGTATTACCCCGTCATCGCCCGGTTTCAGAAATGATCCGCGGGTGATTTTTGCTGAGATGTTGGTGATATTATCCTCTTCCTCCGGCTCAATGCCCAGGACCATGGCAGGTTTGCTTTGTTCGTGGTTGGCAGCCAGGGCAAATGACTCCAACCGATGGGAGACAAGGGTAACATCCGGCTTTTTTTCAATTTCCTTTTTTAGTTCCGGCGCTATTTCCATGCTGTTTTCCAGTGTCCGCTCATCCCAGAAGGCGGTGTCCTGCACCTGGAGGTAACCCGAGTAATACTGAACCACGTTGTCGATCATGCTTGAATACGACCCCTCCTGCATGGAACGCATCCAGGAGGCGAGCAATACGCTGAAAATGATGGAGGAAATGGCAATAACGGTACGGCGCCGGTTTCGCCATAAATTCCGCCAGGCAAGTTTGATATTCGTTCTCATCGCACCCTCCGCATATTTTGTTGGGAAAAAAAGGATTCATCAATGTCGATGTCAAATTCAATCTCATTAAAAATGAGAATGGTTTTATGTCCCTCTTCATCCGCCGGGATCATTTCCAGGCGGGTGGGCATTTTCCGGTCATCCATTTTTTTTATTTCAGAGAGGACTTCCGTATTTACAAGATTTCCCTCTTCGTCGTAATATTCAGCACGCAGCCAGTGGTATTCCTCTTTGGACACCCACATGAGGATCTTGCCCCAAACCACCGGCGCATCAATTTTGGGAAGAAGCTTAATGTTATAGCAGTCGTATTCCCGGACAGGCTCTTCCCCCAGCAATTCATTGTTGTAGTCTTTAACAAGGGAGGATTCCTTCACCAGATCGTCGTTGGTAAAATCGGATCCCATCCACGATTGCATCATCATTGACGGGGGAATCTTGATCATGCGCTCAATGGTGGGAACCCAGTTCCACATTTCATTTTTTCTTTTTAAAAAGACCTGGCCTTTCTCTTTTGCCGGAGCTGTGATATAGATCATGGAATATTCGTTCCCGAGGGTCCAGTTTTTCATGCTGATCTCGCGCGACCATGAGGGGCGCTGGATAATCATCGTTAAATTGCTTTTACTGGAAGTTCCCCTGAATTTTTCATCTGCTTTCCGGATGATCTCATCCGTGTCCTGTCCCCAAAGCACCATGGGGAACAGGCAAAGTGTTAAAAAAAGAGGTATTGGTTTCAACTGTTTATCAAAAATTCGTCTTGCTCGTTTCATTGCACTGATTTATTTTTTTTGAATGTTTAATATGCGAAATGCCGCATCTGTTACTGTTTTTTCCATTTTCTCCGCAGGAAACATTCCGGGAGCAGCGATGATGAAAAGCGAACTTCCCTCCAGCAGGGCACTGATGGATAACATGTCGCCTTCGGGATCCCTGCTGCCTTTCGAGCGGGCAAATTCAAAAAGCATGGAAAAGATGGGTTTTGCTTTTTCCATGTAATCATCCTGAAAGGAGGCGGCAATTCCCGGCTGTAAAACCAGTGAATAATAGAGCTTCCAGTATTCCGGGTTTTCTTTCAGCGTTTTAAAACTCTGGCGGATGAAGTAGATGAACTCTTCTTCAGTGAGCACTCCGTCCCGGTTCAGATCGAAATTGGAAAGCAAATCCTCAAATCCCATTTGAATGATTTCGTTCAGGATCGCTTTTTTGCTTTTGTAATAGTTGTAGGTGAGCCCTTTCGAAATGTTGGCCTTTTCCGCTATTTTGCTCATGGTTGTTTTATGGTATCCATTCTCGGCAAAAAGCGCCAGTGCCGTGTCCCGGATCAGTTTTTTCCGCTGCTTCCGGATATCGTCAAATTGTGCCGGCGTTCGTGGCATGACAAAAATTTTAGTTTATGACTGAACGGTTGGTCAAAAGTAAAGAGATTTTCCGGAAATCCCAATGATTTTGTGTTAATTAATGGTTAATTTTGACTGACTAGTCGGTCATTAATTTAGTCCTGTGTTCCAATCACAAAAAATTCGTTTTATAGCACCGGGCCCTTTTGCTTTTTTTGCGGGAAAATTTTTTACTGCGAGCCCGGCATAATCGCTTTTAATTCTGTCTGGAAATTCCTAATTTTGGGGTGGCGCTGAAAAATCAATGTTTTCAGGGTCCATCAAAAAAGAAATGATCAGGGAAAGTATCTTTCTGATTTTCCTGCGACATTTGCGTGGAAACGTTCGGAGGTTTTTGTCGTGTTTTTTAGAAGGGCAGAGGCTTCGGAATTATTTTTTGTTTTCGGGGGCCCTTTTTTGATGGGAAAGGGTTTGATTGTTTTTGGCAACACCAATTTTACTTTGAAAAATAGAAAATCGTTTATTTAAAATGAATTAAAATGAATTCTGACAGAAGAAAATTTATCAAGACCTCTGCATTGGCCACTGCTGCCATAGGTACATTTCCCTCCATTATGAATGCATGTGCTTCCCCTTCGGATAAGGTAAGAGTCGCTTTGATCGGCTGCCGGTCCATGGGATTTCACAACCTCAATACTTTTCTGAAGCAGGAAAATGTTGAATGTGTGGCTTTGTGCGATGTTGATTCCAATATTCTGGAAAACCGGGCTGCTGATGTGGAGAAACAGACCGGGCAACGGCCCCTTGCGGTGAAAGATTTCCGGGAGGTGCTTGATAATCCGGATGTGGATGCTGTGATCATTGGAACTCCTGACCACTGGCATGCCACCATGATGATCATGGCCCTGGATGCGGGAAAACACGTTTATGTTGAAAAGCCCATGGGCCACAGCATTGAGGAGTGCAATGCCATGGTTAAAGCCGCTGAGAAACATCCGGAGCTTGCTGTACAGGTGGGGATGTGGCAGCGGAGTTCCAGGCACTGGTTCGAAGCTTCGGAGGTGGTCAAATCCGGTCAGTTAGGGGATGTTCACCTCGTGAAGGCCTGGATATACAAGGGGTACGATAATCCTTACCCTGTGCGGGAGAATACCGAACCCCCCGAAGGCGTGGACTATGCCATGTGGCTGGGGCCTGCTCCCAGGCGGCCTTTTAATCCCAACCGGTTTCACTACAATTTCCGGTGGTGGTGGGATTATGCCGGCGGAGCTATGACCGACTGGGGCGTTCACCTTCTTGATTTTGCCTTGTACGCCATGGATGCCGGAATGCCCGAGTCCATCTCTCCGGGCGGTGGTATTTTTTATCACAAAGAGGGTGCGATAGAAACCCCCGATATTCAGCAGGCGATGTACAATTATCCCAATCATTCGATGGTCTGGGAATGCGGTTTGAATCCGGGGATCGGACCTTATCAGCGGGGCCATGGCGTGGCATTTGTCGGACAGAAAGGGACCCTGGTTGTTGACCGCGGAGGCTGGCAGACCTATCCCGACCGGAGCGATGAAAAGAAAGGGCCCTTTTTCGAAGGAAAGACGCAAAAAGCATACGGCGACGGCCTCGATGAGCATGTCCAGAATTTCCTGAAATGCATCAGGGAAGGTGGAAAAACCAATGCATCGGTGGAGGTGGGTGCGAAAACAGCCATTATTTCCGAAATGGGGAACATCGCCTACCGCACAGGCCGGCGCATTCACTGGGACAATGCTGCCCGGAAGTTTAAAGAGGAGGAAGGAAGCAAACTGATGAAGCTTCAGTATAGCGATGACTGGAAACTTCCAGCGGTTTGAATTTTTAGAAATTACCCTTCGGGTTTGCAGCCCAAAGGCCGCAAGACTGTTTCCCGGAGACCCTGAAACGCGGTGATAAAAATTTACGCTGTTTGATCGCCGTAAAACAAATTTTTCTAAATTTGCA
>JAGYMR010000180.1 GCA_018400515.1 Tangfeifania sp. | reverse complement strand
ACCGGCAATATTTCATAGGGAAACTTCGCCGGGTATAAATAATGCAACCGGATCCATTCAATACCCTCAACTCCTGAGAGGTGCTCCGTGAGTTCCTTTAGGCGGCTTTCCCCGTAAAGATCAAAACCGTAATAAGAGAGGTCCTGGGCAATCAGCAAAAGCTCACGAACTCCCTTCGCAGCCAGATATTCGGCCTCCCTCAGCAATTCCTCAATGGATTTCGACTTATAGCGCCCGGTCATCATGGGAATGGCACAAAATGCACAGGAACGATTGCACCCCTCCGAAACCTTGAGGTAGGCAAAATGGCCGGGGGTCGTAATTTTCCGCCTATAATTGAAAGCGGGCCGGTAGGCGATCCCCATTTCCTCCAGAATGGCTTCCAGATCAAACTTCCCGAAAAACCGGTCCGCTTCCGGGATCTCCTGCGCTAACTCCTGCGCATAACGCTCCGATAAGCACCCCATTACATACAATTTTCCAATGGCTCCCCGCTTTTTGGCCTCCGCATAATCAAGGATCATATCAACAGATTCCTGCTTTGCATCATGGATAAATCCGCAGGTATTGATAAAAACAGCCTCAAAACCGGTTTTGTCCGAATCGTGGTAAACCTCAAAACCCTCCCGCTCCAGATGACTGAGCAAAACTTCCGAATCAACCAGGTTCTTTGAGCATCCCATGGTTACCACATTCACACGCTTCTTTCCCATCCGCTGAATTTTTGCACAAAGAAACGATTTTTTTTTGAAGCAAAAGGATCATCCGTGCCATTGAAAAACGTCACTGAAATAACACCTGCATCTCTAAAACAGGAAAACATCTCCGGAGGAAAGACGCCTGAAAAGAGGTATGAGAAAATTTTCTATGGCCGCAAATTCATAAAATGCCCCCTTTTCTCACTCTTTTTAACGAAAACACTCCCCCTGAATGAAACCGGCAAAAAAAAATCCATTTTTTTTATTTTATAATCCGCTGTAAAACAAGCAGAAAGAAAAAAAGATGAAAAATATCATAAAAAAAATAGTACTATGTATTGCATGGTATTATTTTTTATTCATATATTTGTATAGCAAACAACAAGGCAAAAAACAGTACAATCTTAAAAAAAGTTCTATAAAAGTGTAACGAATCAAAAAAAGCAGCGTCTTAGAAGTAAAAGTTAAAAATTAAAAAAATGAATACGATAAATCAAACAGGAGGAAAAGTCATGAAAACAAGAAACAATGTTCGGAAAGCAAGCTTAAATTCAATTGTCGTTTTAGCAGGATATCTTTTAGGTAGCATACTTGGCGGTAGCCCGGCTTTGGCAAAGACAAGCAGCACCCATTCATTCAATGCCCTTCTGGCAGAGGAAACAGAAAAAGCCATGGAGCTGGAGGCATGGATGACCAACGAAAGCAACTTTTTCAGCACGATTTCCCTGGATGTGGAAACAGAGAAGGCCAATGAACTGGAAGCATGGATGACCAACGAAAGCAACTTCTTTTCAGCCATGGAAATGGAAGCCGCAACGGAAAAAGTCCTGGAACTGGAAGACTGGATGTTGAATGACAACCTTTTCAGTGCAGCTTATTCCCTTGAAGAAGCGAATGAAGGGCCCCTGAAAATGGAAAGCTGGATGCTGGACAACCCCTCTTTTGAAAAAGAAGGTGAAGTAAAAAAAGAGGTAAAAGAAAAAGAAGGAAAAAACAACGACACCATGTATGGGAGTATCAAAAACAGGAAAAAATTCGGAACCCGGACATTCTTGATGAAAGAAGAAAAAGACCCGAAGCTGGAAATTGAGACCTGGATGATCGATTACCGGTACTGGAACGGAAAATAGAAAACGGAGCAACAAGTCATGGAAACAGCAACAGAGAGCCGGCAGATGCCGGCTCTTTTTATGTTTTGGGATAATTTCCGTGAATATCGGTAAGCACTTCATACCCGGTGGGAGTCACCAGTATCGTATGCTCAAACTGCGCTGAAAGTTTATGATCGATCGTACGGGCAGTCCACCCATCGGTTTTATCGATCGAAGTAGCGGATCGTCCCAGATTGATCATGGGTTCAATGGTAAAGATCATTCCCGGTTTCATGCGGGCCCCTCTGTTTTTTTTGTTTAAAGCGTGATCCACCTGCGGAGCTTCGTGAAACGCCAACCCCACCCCATGACCGCAAAATTCATAAACAACACTGTAACCGCGGGCTTTTGCAAAACGGTTAATTACATAACCGATGTTGCCAAAATAATTCCCCGGCTTAACCTGCTGAATGCCCAGGTCCAGGCAGTGGCGGGCTGCATCAATCAATCCGCGGGCCTCATCAGAAATCTGTCCCACGGAAAACATCCGCGAAGTATCGCCATAGTAACCGTCCAGAATGGTGGTTATATCGATGTTCAGAATATCCCCCTTTTTTAAGGTTACTTTTTTGGAAGGGATTCCGTGACAGACCACTTCATTGGGCGAAATACACGTGGCTTTGGGAAATCCGTTATACCCTTTTGGCGCAGGAACCGCATCATGCGCACGAATGTATTCTTCAATTTTGCCATCAATAAATTCCGTATCCACCCCCTCCTGAACAAACTGTTCGGCAAAATCAAGAGCGGCAGCCGCAAGCCGGCTGCTTTTCCGTATTCCTTCGATTTGTTCCGGAGTTTTAATAATTATTTCACCCATATCAAGAATATGATTTTTTTATTCCCACAAAAATAATTGAAAAATGTTCATTACGCTCGTTTATATTTTTAATTTTTTCAGTAATGCACGTCCCGCCGGGTGCCAGCTAAAATAGTCAGAAACACCACCATGTTTAACAAAAATGATTATAAATTTGCGGAAAATTATAAACCGCAAAAAAACAAAAAAGACCGGGACTCCCGGAGAATTCGGCGGCAGGATCCGGATCAGGCATGCATTTCACTTTCGGATAGAAGAATGGACGAACCAATGCATCCCGGTGGTCCCCGAGCCAGAATAAAAGAAGCACCATGAAACACCAACAACGGCTTTCAACAAAATCCTATTTTATCAACCGTTTCGGGAAGTTATCCACCTCCTTTATGTTTTACCAGATGCAGGAGATTGCCTGGGAACATGCCCATATACTGGGTTTTGGCTACCACCAGCTAAAAGAAAAAAATCAGTTTTGGGTGCTATCCCGTTTGCTCATGAAGATCAGCCGGCGCCCCCGGTGGACCGAGGATTTCACACTTGAAACATGGTCCCGCGGCACCGACGGATTTTTCGGATACCGCGATTTTAATTTTGTGGATGGCCATGGCAACAACATCATTCAGGCAACCAGCAGCTGGCTCATTCTCGATGCCGCCAATAAACGGATCGTTCGATTATCGGCGCTGGAGGATTTCCCTGCACACGCTGAAAATGTTTTCAGTACCAATGCCTCGAAAGTAAAATCACCCCAAACCGGTGCACCGCTCCGGTTCAGCCGGGTGCGCTTCAACGAGATCGACATCAACCAGCACTTTAACAGCGGCCGTTACCTGGAACGCATCATTGACAGTTTTTCCTTTGCCTTCCATGATCAATACGAACTGGCCGAACTGGAGATCAACTTTTTAAAAGAGGGACTTCCCGACGACCGGCTGGCTGTAAAAAAGCAGGAGCAAGACAATGCCCATCACCTTTGCAGCGTGATCCGCGAAAGAGACGGCGCCGAGCTGATTCGGGCGAGACTGGGCTGGCGGCAGCGACCGGAAAAAAATGAGTGATCCTGCCGGCAAAAAGGGGATTTTTGAGCAGGCGTTTTTACATATCCCCCTGGACCAGGAGGTTCCGGATTTTCGCCACTTTCTCCTCCAGCGGCCAATGCCCGTCGATCCAGTGAATTTCCGTCCCCCGCCTCTCCATTCCCCGGAACCAGGTCATCTGCCGTTTGGCAAACTGGTGGATGGCAATCTCCAGTTTTTCGAACATCTCCCCGTACGACAATTTTCCGGTCAGATACAGGGTCAGGTATTTGTATTCAAGTCCGTAGTAAATAAGCTGCTCCGGTGTCAACCCGTGGTCGAGCAGGCGCTGCACCTCCTCCAGCATCCCCTCTTCCAGCCGCTGTTGCAGCCGCTGCGTAATGCGCCGGCGCCTTGTTTCACGGTCAAATTTCACCCCCACATTTAAACTGTTGATCCGGGGCAGGTTATTTTCATGTTCCGGATGCTCCCGGTAATACCTTTCAATCTCGATGGCGCGAAGGGCACGCCGCGGGGTTTCAATATCGGTTTTATTATGCAGGCGGGGTTTCATGGCTTTAAGGATCCCTGTGAGTTCTTCCAGCGATTTTCCTTCCAGTTCCCTGCGCAGATTTTGGTCAGGAGGCACCCGGATCAGCCGGTAATCTTTCAGCACCGCTTCGAGGTACAACCCGCTGCCACCACACAGTACAGGAAATTTTTCACGCGAACGAATGTCTTCAAAAACCCGGGCAAAATCGGTCTGAAACCGGTAAACGTTGTAGTGCGCCCCCGGCTCCTCAATATCCACCAGATGGAATGGAACGGGGCGCCCATCTACAATATAATCCTGCAGGTCCTTGCCGGTCCCCACATCCATTCCACGGTAAACCTGCCTTGAATCTGCCGAAATGATCTCCCCGCCAATTTGGAGGGCCAGGTGGGCCGCCAAACCGGTTTTCCCCGTGGCCGTGGGACCCAGGATCGTTACAAGGTTATACGGAGCGTTGTTCGCGTTCATGCCCGGACTGTTTTATGATTCATTTTTGCATGTCATTTCTTCTGGCATCATTTTTCTCTGTCAACACCCCTGCAAAACTACAAATAATTGGTCACCGGATTCCTCCGGAGAACATCAAAATATAAATTACCAAAAAATGAAAACAATCGCTCTTTTTAACGTATAAACATAAAATTTTAATACGATTTCATGAAAAACTTTCCCGTCCGTTTCCAATCTTTTTTCGTCCTTCTGGTGTTTCTTTTTTCAGCGAACCACAGTTTTCCAAACGGGGATGTTCCTTTTAAAAGACTCGGAACCCAAAGGGATGGCTACTTCATCCAGAAAACGTTTTCAAACATTATCAATCAAAGGCTCTCCAACCCCAGTTACCTGCCCCGCAAAAACATGTCGCCGGACGAATACGATAACGGACGCTATTCGAGGGCCTGGCTCCGGATCAAATCTTACTATCCCAACCGCTTCATGTACATTCAAAACGACGACTATTTCATGATGCACGGGTTGCATAAAGGCCGAATCTGTATCGAAGTGTATCAAACAGAGGTGCTGGGGGGCATCATCCGCAATCAAAAAACGTTTAACTCCGGAACCATCGTCAATGCCTATAACCAAATGAAAAACAATCCTCCGGAAAAGGAGGATTTTGAAACAAAAATGGGAAAGCTTTCCCGGTATTTTGAAAGTGAAACCGCGCACCGGAAACTTTACAAATACCTGGGAAAACGATTATACCAACAACTGATGAATGCCCTTCGGGAGGAAAACACCCATCTACTGACAGGGGCATTGATCCATGAAGGAATGCACGCTTTGGTATCGGACCGCGCAACAGCCAATATTCAGAACGATTTTAAAAACCGCCACTTATCGATGGAATTAAATGAACTGAGGTCCTACATGGCTGAAATCATTTGCCATTGCCGTTACTGTAAATGGGCCGAAGAAGATATTGCCCGGCACTGGGACGACATCGCCGGGTTAATGGAGCAGCTGGAAAACCTCCGGAAGGAGAAACCCCCGCCCGTTACTGATGAAGAAAAAGAGAAAATCGAAGAGATAAAAGCCAAAATCAAAGCGCACATCGCCCTGTTGCGGGTACGCCTCCGGGAGATCCGAAAGTCGGCGGAACGAATGGATTTTCTGATGAGCAACTACCGGGAAAATTACATGCAGGAGGTGGACCCCGGTGAAGATAAAATCGATTCCGATAAAAAGCTGAAGGAAAATTTTGAGGCAATGGCAGTCGCTGTTTCG
>JAGYMR010000018.1 GCA_018400515.1 Tangfeifania sp. | reverse complement strand
CAGAAAGCAGGAGAAAATTTTTGGAGCAGCGCCATTGACATGCGGTCACAGAAGGAAGAAAACCGCCGGAAATATTGGTCCTTTGCCGGAAAATGCCGCCGGCAGCAATTTCAATTTCCCAGAAAAGTTTTTCATCCCGGAGTTGCTTCTCCCCCCGATGGATTAATACTTCCCCGGGTTCAATATAGTACTCGAAAAGCGCCCACCTTCCCCTGATCTGTTTTGAAGGCCGGGAGAACAATTCCGTGGAACGCAACCATTGCAAAATGGCCGGAATGATTCGACTTCGCTGCATCATATTTTTTTCAATGCTTTTTTGACTGAATTTCTTGTTTGAAGTTTAATGAAACGGGCAGGTTTTAGAGGCACCAAAGGATAAAAATTACTGTCCTGAATTTTCGGGGAGCCCCCGGGCGGGGATCCAGTGGAAAATCCCGGGCGGCTTTAGGATTGAACCGCAAAGCATTACAGCACGCGACCCGCTAGCTGGAACAAGAAAAAAGCCAGGGCGATTGAAAAAACGGTGTTGAATATGTCAGAAAGCAGGGAGTCCACCGGTTCACTCAAACTTCTGGCGGTAAGGATTCTCCCGGAAATAAAAATGGCCGTCTTCGGCTCCCACGAGCAGGGAGGGGATCTCGTTGCCCGACAGGTCAATAACGGCAGGACTGCTGGAATGGCCGGAAATTTTCCGTTGATCGACAACTCCCCTATTCTCCAGGACCGTCACTCCCTCTTTTTCACCAAGGTTTTTAAACAAGGTGGCGTTTTGACTGTTCACCAGCAGGTCTTTACGGCCATCGCCGTCAAAATCAGCAATGGCGATTTTTCGCCGGCCGCTTCCCCCGGCCCGGTTTTCGTTCAGCCGCAGAGGATTCTGCTCCCCTGCCAGCCGGAAAATCCGCTCTCCGGGCAACAGGACCAGCCCCTCTTCCCTTTTTTCGCGGCGGAATAAGGCCAGATAACCCTCATGATCGAGCATCACCAGATCGGTCAATCCATTGCCCGTCCAGTCGACCGCCACCGGCGTAGTCCGCCACTGGGTGACCAGGGCGTTCCCTTCAGGCGTCCACCAGTTCCATTCCGGCCGGGGCACCTTCCCTTTCCACCGGACCTTCACCGGTTTAGCTGCTTTCAGTTCAGGCCGGAGCGGGGTTCCCACGTTTTCAAACCAGACTATTTTTCCCCAAATAGAATTTACGATCAAATCGGGAAGCCCACTGTTATTCCAGTCGGCAACCGAAAAAGTGGTGTATCCCCATTTCGCTTCTGCCGGTCCCTGAATGGACCCGTTGGGGCCAGCCATTATGCGGATCTCCTCTCCGCCCCCTTCCAAAAGCTCCGGTGCGGCCCAGCGGGTTGGATGCCCCCCCAGATTCTCAAAAAATGCGATTTGTCCGGCCGTATTCCCGGATAGAATATCTTCGCGGCCGTCGCCATTCCAGTCGAAACCAACCGGTGTGGCCAGGGCCCCGAATTTTAAATTATCCGCCTCCTGACGGAAATAACGCGGAGAGAGAAAAAGAGGCATCCCGTCAACCATCCTGCCGGTATGTTCCACCAGGGCCACCCTTCCGTCTTCATCGCCTACAATAAGATCCGGCCATCCATCCCGGGTAAAATCAAAGACTACAGGGGTAATCATGCACAAATCCATACGGATCCGCCGGTCTCCGTTCGTTAAAAACCTTCCGGGAGCAAAAAGCGGATGCTCCCGGCTCCCCACATTTTCAAAGAAAGTAAAACCGTCACGAAATTCCCCGCAAATCAGATCGGGAAGGCCATCCCCCGTAAAATCAGCAAAATTGGGGGAAGGGCGTCCGAAAACATCCACGGGTGCCCCGTCAGTTGTCTGAAGTTTTAACGGATCGGCATATCGCGGTTTTTCATTCGTTCCCTGGTTCTCCAGCAGGTAAACATATCCGTGGAGGGGCCCCCGGGTCCACTGTCCGGTACTGTCATAGGCATCATCCCAGCCATAGTCCTCCCAGGAACCAACGCCAACCATCAAATCCTTCACCCCGTTCCCGTTGTAATCCACCAACTTCCACTGATTGGCCCGGATGCGCCCCTGCAATCCAAATTTCTCCGGGGTTGCCGGAGCGTGTACCGGCTCGGGATCTTCAAAAGCCGTCTCCCGGAACCGGGGGTACCACTTTCCGGGGGAGGTGATGAACGGTTCCCCTTTTACATAAGAGATGCTGACATTGTCAACGGCGTCGCCGAGGCGCCGGGCCTTTCGGAAAACAGGAAGTCCTGTTTCCTCCCCGGGCTCTCCCGGATTTTCGAAGAGGTAAACCCCGTTGTAGGGTTTGTCGGTGCACACCACCACCAAATCGGTTCGTCCGTCCTCATCGTAATCCATGGGGAGGGGCCAGGCCCATAAACCCACTCCCAGGTCGACTTCCAGGCCGGGATTATTATAGGATAAACGTTCCAGTTGCTGTCCCTCAACTGCTGCAGACAAGGCCATCACCAAAACAGCTGCCAGGACAGGTACCATTCTTTGCTTTTTCATCCTCTTTTCCTCCGTCGTTTAAAAAATTGATTGATTACATTTCCAAGAAGAAACCCTACTATAAAGATGGTCAGCGTTCCAAAAACAATGGTCAGATAATTGTGAAAAGGACTGGCGTATTTAACCAGCGGACCTTCGGTAAAAATCCGGGGGGACAAGCTCATCCACCCGATGACAATCACCCCGGCCACCACGCCGGTAACCGCCGCTGTATTTTTCACTTTCGGCGCCATGTACCCCAGCAGGAACAGCCCCAGCATGCCCCCGCTGAAGATGGAAGCCAGTTTCCACCAGGCATCCAGGGCACTTCGCACATTGATCATGGCAACGGCAATAATAATGGCCAAAACACTGAAAATAAAAGAAGAGGAATACAATACCAGCATCGACCTCCGCTGGGTTTTCACATGGGCGGGAGAAAATTTAAAAAAGTCGGTCAGGATCACCGTAGCCGAACTGTTCAGGCTCGTGGAAACCGTGCTCATCCCGGCGGCAAAAATGGAAGCGATCAGCAGTCCTGTCAGTCCCACGGGCAGCTGGTTCACAATAAACCAGGGAAATACCCTGTCGCCGTCCACCCCGGCAGGCAATAACCCTTCATGGGCCTGAAAGAAACTGAATAAAGCCGTCCCGATAAACAAGAAAAGCGCGGAAACCGGAATGTAGAGCAAACCGCCATACAAAGCCGATCGCTGGGCATCTTTATCCGAACGGGAACTCATGTACCGCTGGATGTAGTTCTGGTCAATCCCGAAATTCTGAAGATTGATAAACAAACCGTATATCAATACCACCCAAAAGGTAGAGCTGGTTAATCCGGCGTCAAAACTGCCCAGTCCGAACTTCTCGCTGGCGGCCGCGATTTCGAAAAGCTGGCCGGGCCCCTCCGGCATGGAAAAGAACAATACACCAATGCACACCAGGGCTCCGGCAATCAGGATGATCCCCTGAATGGCATCGGTCCAAACAACCGCCTGGATCCCGCCCAAAAGGGAATAGACCATCACACTCACACCGGTGATGATGATGATCGTGGTAATGTTCCAGCCCAGCAGGGCATTCAGGGGAAGGGCCATCAGAAACAGAATGGTACCGGCTCGCATAAGTTGTGTAAGCAGATACATCAGCGAGGCATAAGTCTTGGCCCATGGCCCAAAACGCTTTTCCAGGTAAGTGTAAGCTGATGGACTGTTAACCGAACGGTACAACGGAACAAAAAACCGGACCGCAATGATGGAGGCCAGGGGGAGGGACAAGCTGAAAACAAATGCATTCCAGTCAGACAGGTATGCCTGCCCCGGCAGTGCCAGGTAACTGATACTGCTGACAAAAGTGGCCATGATGGACATGCTGATCACCCATAAAGGCAGGCTTTTATTCCCCAGGGTAAACGCCGAGGGCGTTTTGTTTTTCCTGTAAAAGGAACTCCCGAACAGTACAATGCCAATCAGGTAAAGGATAAAAATAGTAATGTCAATTCCGGTCATATATCAGTATCTTTTGCTTAAATAGAGTCGAATGAAGGAAGATCAAGGGCATTCAGGGCCTCTTCAATTTTTTTTCGTTCGGGCGGATTAAACCGGTGGAAAGGTTCCGCCATAAAGTCATTGCAAATCCCCATCAGCGATAAAACACATTTCACCCCTTTCAAATAACTGGAGCCGAAATGCCCAACGGTGTAGATCGTGGAGCTGATTTGCATCACTTTCTCCTGAAGGGCGGCGATATTTTCAAAATCGCGGTTCACTGCAGCCTTGTATAGTTGTACGTACAATTGGGGAAACATATTGGCTCCACCGTTAACACCTCCGTGCCCCCCGGTGAGAACAAATTCCGCAAGAAATTCTTCAGGACCAATTAAAAAAGTGAAATCCTCCCGGTCGCGCAATTTATATTGTACCTTTTTCAGATAAGCCAGGTCGGAGGAGCTGTCTTTCATTCCGCAGATTCCGGGTATCTCCGCTGCTGCCTTCACGGTTTCAGGGGCAAAGGTGATCTTCGTATGGGAGGGCATGTTATATAAAAACAGGGGCAAAGGCATCTGCTCCATCAATCGTTTCAGGTACTCCAGCAATTCCGGCTGCCCGGCACTGAAATAATAGGGAGGCGACAAAACCACCGCGTCGGCACCGTAACCGGCAGCTGCTTTGGCCAGATTAAGACTTTCTTTAAACGAGGGATTGGTAATACCTACCAATAAAGGAACACGCCCTTTTACGAGCTGGCAGGTCTTTTGGATCAATTCCCTCCGGAGATTAAAACTCAAACTCGCAAATTCACCGGTGGTCCCCAAAATAAAAAGTCCTTGAACACCTCCGGAGATCATGTACTCAATCAATCTTTCCAACCCCTCAGCGTCGAGGGTATCGTTATCAAGCAGCGGGGTGATGAGGGGAGGGATGATCCCTCTGAGTGGTTGTTCCATGGCATTGTTTTTTAATTTTTTTATTCAGTATACCCATTGAAGTATAAAGATTTGTATCAATCCCCTTCATCACAAAAAAAAGAGAAAAGCATCAGGATTACTTCCTGAAAATTGATTTTTTTACATGGAAATTTAACCCACTTTTCAAAAAAAAGGTCAGAAATTAAAATCTTTGGTTAAAAAATGACAATTGCGACGGTTGAATAACCAGGGCCGGCTACAGCATATCGTGCAGGTATTTTTTGACACGGCTCGACTGCCATCGCTGCTGGAGGCGGTCGATGCGCTTCACCAGCTCCATCATGGCCCGCCCGTTGTGGTAAGGACTTTTCCATGGGCCGGCTTTCCGGTCGTTTCTATAATAGGGAGACGGATCCCCGGGAGGTTCTTCCCTGTAAGGATTCCCCAGGCGGTCCACCTTTGGAAACCACTCACCTCCCCAATGGTCCTTTACAGCGCGGTCAATAAAATCCCAGGTAAGTTGAACAGTCTTCCAATATTTCACATCCTCCCGCAGCTGGTACATATTCATAAACCCCACCAGCGTTTCTGCCTGGGGCCACCAATGCTTGTTGGTCCGGATATGCCTGCCAAAATCGTTTGATTCAAGAAATAATCCCCCGTCTTTATCCACGCCGACCCGCAGCACAGCATCGCCTATCTTCAGGACCTGTGGTTTCACCTGCTGCTGGATGTATGCATCTTCCATAATTTCAGCGGCCTCCCACAAAAGCCAGGAGGCCTCAATGTCATGCCCGAAGGAGCAAATGCTTTTGGAGCTGGCAGTCTCCGCAAACGCGGATGTAAAATAAATTCCAAGATGTCCGGTCGGGCGGATAATCCTGCTGATAAAAAGCTCCAACAATCCGGCCAGCCGCTGTCGCACCACATCCCCGCTCCATACTTTATACACTTCTGAAAATGCCTCCACCAGGCGGAGGTGGGTTTTCGCAGATCTCTCAGGATTCTTCCCCGCTGGTGTGCTCTCGGGTAAAGGGGTCCAGCCACGGGAAACTACTTCCGGATAGCCCGGATTTTCGGGATCCCGGATCTTCTCATCCAGGAGGAAGAAAAACTCCCGGATATGCAACATCACCTTTTCATCCGGATAAAAGGCATAGTACTTACACAGGGCAGACAGCACAATGGCCTGGACACAGGTGTATTTAGATTCGTTTTGGACCTCCCCGGAAACAGCGATTCCGGAAAAAAAACCGCCCTGCTCTTTATCAGCAAAATCTTCCGATAACACCCGGTATGCTTTATGGGCTACCGGTTCATACCCGCGGCCGGGATAGTCTTTGGCGGCCGATGCAAATGTCCATAAAATGCGCGCATTCAAAGCACAGGATTTGGGCACTTCCTGAAGGGGGTTATTATCGAGGCCGACCGCCCCATAAAACCCGTGCCCCTCTTCTTCCACCGCATGTTTCATCCAATAGCTCAGGATGTTGTGCAGTTCTTTTTCAAAAATCTCCCGGTAATCACTCAACTCATTAACAAGGCCCATATTTTTTTCTTTCAATTATTCCCGTTTTTTACCAACCGGGTTATTTCAGTTTCACCGTTTTTATTTCGTATTTCCCGACATTCGACTGGAAATGAGTGCCTCCCTCCAGAGGCAGGGGGTTGATCTCCTCCTCTATGAGGTTGGTTTCATATCCCTTCCCGAAGGGTTTAAACAAGGAAAAGTCGGCTTTTGAAGGTTCCCCCTCCAGGTTAAAAAAACGGAGGACCACCGCTGCCTCATTTTCCGCTTTTTTCATGGCCGTCACAACGATGTTCTCCTGGGCCACCTGCAGAAAACTGGTTCGTTCGTCAAGGGATGCATTTGCCCCTTTTTCGGGACGAACCACCGCAAACAGATGCTCATTGGCCGCTTTCCCGAAGGAGGCGCCCTTATCCCATCCGGGGTGATGCGAAGTGATGGAAAAGGAGTAGTGGTGATGTCCTGTCTGGTGGTAATCATTCCCTTCGCCGTGACAGCTCCGGCGGGAGGCCAGCAAAACAGGTTGTAAGATGGTTTGTTTGCCTTCTCCGGGGACAGGATTAAGGTAATCCATCGCCACCACCCCGGAAGCCAGCGTGACGCCAAATCCATTGCCTGAGGCGCTGATCCAGTTCTCAATTCCCCGCGGACGCGATTCGCTGCAGGGCAGAGTGTAGCGCTCACCGGCGGCTCCGTCGATTTCATCTTTTCCCACTTCAACCACACCGTAAGGCACTTCATAGGCCACCTGTCCCTCTTCCATATTCAGCGGCAGGGCCATCCGGTATTCCCGGAACATGGTACCATTCCAGTTTTTAACCGCCACCAAGAAATCGATCTTTTTCACCTGATGGTAAAAGATCACCTCCACCTCTGCCACTGCATCCCGGATGGGTTGCCTGAACTTATAAGCATTAAAAACCGGGCCACTGGCAGTAACTTCCCAATGGGTGTCATAATTGCCAGTCTTATCAAATCCCTCCATGGTAGGCTGCTGAATCGCTATAAATTCGCCCGCCCCGTTTCCTTCCGACCGCAGGGTAAAAACTTCTCCTGCTTTAAAAAGGCCGGGATCAATCAACTCCTTGTCCAGCTCTTTATCCTTTAAGCGTGAAATACCGCCATCCGAAAACTCCGCCCGGTAGAACTCATTCTCAAAAACCGGCTGAAAGGCGGTTTCCGGTTGCGAACGCTCTTCTTCCGAATATTTAAGATAGTAGGTATCAAAGCCAACCGAAGGGACGTTCTCCGCGACAAAATGGATTTCTGCAGACTGAAGGAACCCACCGGAACCTGCCTTCACTTTTTCCAGTTGTACCGGCACCTTTTTCCCGTCTTTTGAAAAAAGGCGCACCGACCGGGCCTGTTGGGGATCAAATTTCACCCGGCACATAACAGGGCTGGTCCTTTCCCAGCTCAGACTGTTAAAAACCACCAGGGGAATGCCCCGCTTTTCGTTCACCGCCACTTTGGAGGCAAGCGAACGGATGGATTGATCCAGCAACCGTTCGGCCATTTCATGGGCACGGGCAAAATGCATCAAAAAAACATCGTCCGTGCTTTGTCCCCCTTTTCCTCCCCAGCCGTGGTCGGGATAAATTTTAGATTCCCAGGCCTCCTGAAAAAGGGTTCGCGGATACCGTGCAAAAGAGCCGCGGACCATGGCATCGGCCACCGCAAATTTTTCGGCTGCAGGAAGCAAAATGTCCGCTTTCCGGCTGTGGTCCAGCGCCCAATGGTGCGAGGGACCGTGAATATATAGCCATACATTGGGCCGTTCCCCCCGGATGGAGGGGAAACTCCTGGTGGACTTCCGGATCCCTTGAAAAAATTTATCAAGGGTTGAAAACTGTATGTGGGGAAGCTCAACCTCCAGCACCTCGCCTGCCTCATTTTCCACCTTTTCAAGTCCGTTCCAGAAAGCCATGAAGGGCCCGAGGTTTTCCACCGGCTGAGGGTCCCATATAAATTCAAAATTCAAAACGGCCGGCATCACAGCTTCTGCACCCGGGAGGTCATTGTACCCATCCGACCAGAGAAGCGCTTGCTGAGCCAGCTCCCTGAGGGCCTGCTCCTTTTCCATCCCCAGGATATTATAAAAATCGATGTAATGCCCGGGGGAATAGGCCGTTACTTTTGATCCATCGGGGCTGAACCAGTCAAAAATCCCCCGGCCGTGCCGGCTGAGAAACATGCTCTTCACCCCCGCACGGGCCAAAAGTTGCGGCATTTGCAGGCTTCTTCCCGGTACATCCGCATTGTAATACACGGTGGCATCGTAGCCGTCAAACTCCTCTTTAAGCCACCGTTTGCCTAAATACAACTGCCGGGCCAGTGATTCGGAGAAATACATCTCCTCATAGGGCTGGATATAGGTAGCCCCGACGAGCATCCGCCCCGCTTTCAGCCTTTGGGTTATTTCGCCCTTTTTCCCGGGATGGCGGCCGATGTATTCCCGGATGATCGATGCCTGCTCAATATCCATTTCAAAGGCAGGATCTTCCTCCAACCTTTTCAGAAAGGGTGTGATCCACTGGGTATCGCGCATGACCACACACTTTTCAATTTCATCCACCCAGCCCAGATCCTGATGGGTGGTTTCGGAAAGAAGCACCTTCCCCCGGGCGAGCGGCGTGTTCTTTACCTGTTTTAAAATCTGAAACGTTTCATCACTGACGTTCAGAACATCCCTGTCCTGAGCCATTCCCGGAAGGGTTAAAAAAGCCAGTATCAAAAGCCATCCGGAAGCAATTTTTAAAAAAGAGCAATCATTTCCTTGCATGTCAGAAAAATTTGGCCCTAAGCACTTTCAAGCGATCTTCCCTTCATTTCCACCAGGTATTTCCTGAATACAAAAAAGCTGATGAAGGTCATCAGGGCACTAAATATAAAGATGTAACCAATCCCCCTCCCTTCAGAAAAAAGACCGGCCACAACAGGGAATAAAAATGTCAAAAATCCATTAAAAAACCAAACGGAAAAAGATCCGATGGCAGCACCGCGGGCGCGGATGTTGTTCGGAAAGATCTCGGATAACAGCACCCAGACCACCGCGCCCTGGGAAGAGGCAAAAAAGGCGATAAAAAAAATCAGTGAGATCAGTAACATCCAGGAGGAGAATGCATCGGTCAGATAAGCAAAAGAGAACAGTCCCAGGAAAAAGGCCATCCCCAGCGTCCCGGTCAGAAGCAGTTTTTTGCGCCCCACTTTATCGATCAGGCGCATAGCCAGCAGGGTAAAAATGAGGTTCACAAAGCCAATAATGACCGTCTGGCCAATGGAGGCGTTAGTGGAGAAACCGGCCGACCGGAAGATATCGGTGGCATAATACATGATAAAATTGATCCCGGTTAACTGATTAAACATTCCCACCGCAAGTCCGATAACCACCAGTTTAAAGTATCCTTTCCTGAACAACACCGACCATTTCTGAACCGATGTTTTATCAATGGTTTGTTGAATTTCCCGCACCAGCCGGCCGGCATCAAGCTCCGGAGAGATCTGTTCCAGCACCTGTTCCGCCTCCGCAAGTTTTCCCTCTTTAACCAGCCAGCGGGGACTACGTCCTGTAAAAAACAACAAAATAAAAAAGACCACTGCCGGCAGCCCCATGGATAACATCATATAACGCCAGTTGTTTTCCCCTGTACCGATCAGAAGGTAGTCGGTAAAGAAGGCCAGCAGGATGCCAAGCACAATGGCCAGCTGGAAAGAGACGGTCAGCCTTCCCCGGAAGGCGGGAGGGGAAATTTCGGAGATATACATGGGCGAGACAACCGAGGCGCCTCCAACGGCAATTCCGCCGATGAACCGGAAGATAATAAAAGTATTCACACTGTTTGCCATGCCGGTACCGATAGCAGAGATCAGAAAAAGCAATGCAAGCACCTTTAAAGAAAGACGCCTACCGAATATATCTGCCGGTCGCCCGATAAAAAGGGCCCCTGCAATGCATCCAAACAAAGCCGAACTTACAGCAGCCCCTTTCATGGCCTCATTCAGTTCGAAAAACTCCGTAATGAATGGCAGTGCCCCGTTAATCACGGCTGTTTCAAAGCCGAAAAGCAAACCTCCCAGCGAGGCAGCGGTGGTGGCAAAAATCAGTTTTTTGGTCATAGTAATTCAATTAAGGTTGTTTTTCTCCCCGAAAAATCCATTACCAGCTGACCCTGAAAAATTTCGCTTCAAGCGGTTTTAACCTGGAAGATCCCGGGTTCACGGGTTCTCCAAGGACATTCACCTCACGGATGGTAACAGAGGGATGATCCATTAATTTCAGTGATTCTAAATCGGCCGGTCTGCCGGCGGTTTCGCGGACATGAAGCAGGAATGCATTTCCCTCCCTTGCAGGCCTTGAACTCACGAGGATCACATTTTCAGGCCAGCCGCTAATAATGGATGCTTCCCAGGAATCATCCCCCGGTCCCCCGCCTGACAAAACCCGGGCCAGAAAGGGGACCCTGTTGTTCCACCCAAACTGTGTGGCTAAGGTCGGGGACGGATTTTCAGCGCTGCTGATGGTGTAAACCCAGTCAATCCCCCCCCGTTGTTCTGCATTGAAATTGGTCGTCCAGTAATTATTCATGGGCCAGCCATAGATGTGGGTTGACTCCGGAAGCGCCCCGTACTCAAACCGGCCGGTGTTTATTCCCCCAAACTGCATAAAGGGGATCTCCTGCGAACTTAACAGGATCTGCGCTTCGCCGTTTTTTAACCGGGCATAATTCTGAACCACGTTCCAGTCATTGGACGAACCCGGGATCTGATCCATCCCTGCCCGGACCTCACCCCCCTGCACATCGAACGCAAGAACACCGTCGTCCATGACAAACGGGAAAGCGATATAGATCCCTTCGGGGTCGGTGACAGATTTTTTGAGGATGGAGTAGGACAGGTCTATCCGTTTTGCTGTATTGAACAGCCGGATTTCGAATTCATAGCTTCCATCGCGAATGGCTGCACGGGTGTTCCCCTTAAAGTAAGCGGTATTCCAGATATCCCCCTCTTCGTATCGTTCAAACCACACCTCATCCAAAGGTTCGCGCTGGTAATCCTCCAGCCTGAACTGATTCAGCTGGTGCCGGTTCCCAAGCGTTTCATAGATAAATTCCCCCAGTTTCCACCCGGCATTTGGATCGACCAGTTCCCGGTTGATCTCTTTATCAAACAGGCTGGTAATGGCTCCGCGCTCCTGATCGATCTCCAGTTTATACCACTGGTTTTGGAGTTCGGTTACTTTTTCCAGATTTTTTGGTCCCTGCTTCAACTGCTCCCCGACTTTTATCACCATTTTTTTGTAGCCAAAAGGAGGCACATGATCCACCCAGAGCGCCCAGTATGCACCGTCGCTATGGGTTTCAACCGCCTGAGCAGGAACCGCATTCCCCTGCCGGTCAACAATCCGGAATTCCCGGTCGGGGGGAACCAGCTGATGGTCCATGTATACTTTGACAAGTCCGCTTCGTTCAAAATTCAGTGTATTGAAAACCACAATGGCGGGTTCTGCTTCGCGTTCAACATGTGACTGAAGGAGACCGAGCACCTCCTCCCCGATCATTTTTGCCCTGCGGCCGGCTTCCCAGGCATAGGATTCTTTCAGTGCCCGCTGCTCCATGGAATATTTATGGAAAGGCTGGCTCACGCTTCCATGATACCCCACTGTATGTTCGGTATAAAACAGCAGGGCATTATTGGCCCAGTAAATCCGGTCATCAATTTTTCCCGGCATTTCAGATCCCAGGATTTTGGCCATGGTCAATCCTGCCATATTGGCCAGAAGATCTGTTTGTGCGCGGCGGGTTGTTTCCACTTCCCGTGCCGAAGCGCCAAAACCATCCGTCCACCAGTCGGGCCAGGCTCCCCGGATGGTCCGGAATTCATCCCCATGCTTCCGCTCCATCGTTTCAAAAAACTCCGTGGCGGTAGCCGTTTTCAGTTTCGGCCAGGAATATTTTTCATTCCATTTCCGGATCATATCCGAAGCACGGGTGGAAGGCGGAGAGTTGTCGGTAAAATACCCGGAATGCTGAATCGATGTGAGCTCATATTCATACCCTTTTTTCCCGAGACCAATCAGGTAGGAGAGCAATTTTTCCTCAAAAGCTTCGAAGTCTTTTTTGTGGATGTCAAAAAAATTGCCGGTCATGTAATGCTCCGCCCGGTAAGTCAGCATTTTATTGCCCGAGGGCGACTCCCACCAAAACAGGGTGGGCTTTTCAAAAGATATTAATGCTTTATGCCCGTGGGTCCCCATATTCAAATAATCGACACCTAAATCACTGTAATAATCATTGAGGCACCACCCAATGCCATTAACATCGTTCTGCATGGCGGTTTTCACCTCCAGCCCGGCTTCCCGGATGTTCTTCAGGGGTTGGAGGGAGGCAGCCAGGATCTGTTCATCCGGCAACTCGTCGAAGTTAAAATACATTCCGGCGATCTCAATCCGTCCTTCAGCCACCCGTTTTCTCAACCGCTCAACCTGCTCAGCTGGCCGTGAACGCAGATATTCATTCACGGGCCACATGGCCTCACAGGTCCACCTGAATTTCGAGTCATCCGGATAATCATCGGTCAGGTCGCAATAATCCAGGGCATAATCTATAAAACGCAGATGTTCCCCCAGTATTTCAGTCTGTGAGCGGGTGTAACCAATATCGGTATGGGTATGCTGAACAAAATTGACCTGCCAGTGACGCACCGGCTGCATTACCATTTCTCCGCTTTGACTGAAATCCCCGGCATCCAGCTTCCACGGGATCGTTTTTTCCTTCTGCACGCCGGGAAGCTCCAGCCTTAAATGATTGTACCCGAACTTTAAAGGCAGCTCTTTTAAAAATTCCCCGTCAATAAAAAATTTTGCGGTGGAAGATTCCCCCACGTAGAAAACTTTGGCAATTCCCAGTTGCCGGCCGGGATCCCCCTGACGCATTAATGCCGGATAAGTATTAAACTCCATGGCATTTTCAAGCGGGTATTTAAAGGTCATGTACCAGGAGTCTTTGTGAAATTCCCCGCCGGTAACTTTGATCCTCAGGGGTTTTCCGGGGTCAACCATCTTTTTTGGAAGGCGGAGGTACATAAAACCGAAATGATTGCCGTACCGTCCCACCAGGTCCTGCGAAAAGGAGAGGGTAGCCCCGTCGGTGGTTTGTTCTTTCCAGACGCCCTGTCCATTGGTCCAGAATGAAAATACCGGATCCCCGTTGACGGCCAGATCAAAACGGGCAGCGCCCGGACTGGAACCGACACCGGCCAGCCAGGCATACGTGACAAAATCGCCTTCAATAGTCTCCGGGGCGGGAGCAGTTTCCCACTCCATGGAAGAAGTTCCATCGGTGGCACGGACAATCAGGCATTCATTTGCAAAGGGGACCGGTGACTGCGAGCGGGAATCCGCACCCGCAATTTTCTTTTGGTAACCATTCAGTATTTTCTCCTTTGCAATGGCGGGATTTTGAACAAGCAACAAAAAGGAGACAATAAAAAGCAGGGAGGTGAAATAATTGGTTTTCATCTGTTTGAATTTTTTAACTGTTTTTAAATATGCGACGGGCATCCGATCGCTTTTACAGCATCGATCATTCCCATATATCCTTCAACAGGCCCATAACCGGCAATGGAATTTCCCGACCCGATGCCATACCCCCGGGTCATCTCCCGGAACATTACTCCTTTCTTACAGGCCAAAAAAATTCCTCCGCCATTGTTCCTGTTTTGAAATATTTGAGTTATCAGGAAGCCAAACCTAAAAAAACGGTCCTTCCCCACTAGCCGGGACACTCCTCCTTACAGGGGGGGCCTCAAAAGGCCCCAGATACTGCAGTTTCCAAAGCGTACCGGGAGAATGCCCCGGAAAAAATTCTAATAAAATTTTATTCCCAGGCTAACAATCTCATGGGGCTTCACACCCAATGAAACTGAACGGCCATTGATGGTAACTTCCTGTTCATCTTTCAGGGCTTTTTCGATGAAGTTCAGTTTCCGGACATCCCGGACATTTTCCATCAGGTTCAGGGTGACGGTTTTATTTTCCCCCGCGGTCTCAACAAACCGGATAATCAATTCTCCGGAATCTTCTGCCTTTTTAATGCCGGTAATATGGACCCCTTGGGCATCCAGTGATATGAAAGAGTCCTCTTCAGGGCGTGTCGCATGGCCCTTTCCCAGGGCAAGCGAAGGCGGCTCGGCAGCGAGCACGGGAACATTAAAATCATCCCCCTCCTGCCAAACGCCGTTCTTCCAGTCGCCTTCATGCGGATACAGGGCATAACGAACATGAAATTTCCCCAGGTTGGGGTAAATATCGGGTTGCCCGGCGGCACGCATCAGTGTAAGCCGCAGGCTGCCCTCATCGTAGGAGTGCCCGTACCGGGTCCTGTTTAACAAAGCCATCCCTTTAGAACCGTCCGAAATATCCACCCATTTCTGAGCCGGGACCTCCTTGCCGTCGTAATGCCGGGTCTCTTTACTTTGCAAAGGCCGCTGAACAACATCGAAAGGAACATGGGAATAAAATGCCGGGTTTTCAATATTCAGAGGGAACAGGGCTCTTAACATGGGAGAGTGGGTTGAATCACTTCCGGTTTCCAGCCAGTGGATTTCCATATCGTATTCAATCCGTGGATAGGATTTGTAAAGGTAGGTCCGCTCAATAAACCGTGAATTTCCCCAGGTCCTGACGGTTTCGATGCAGGCCCTGACGGGACCCCGCTCGGCGACCCGCACGCTTTCAACATTTGAAACCGCCTCTTCTTTCACAATTTTATTGATGGTCCAGGCCTTCATTCCCCCCTCCTTATCCTCCTGGTAAATCTTCAACTGATTGAGTGCCTTTCCCTCTTTGACATACTCCGTGCCGGTTCTTTTATCAAACAGGCTGGTAATAGATCCGCTCCGCATATCAAACCGGACCTTAAAATAATCGGTTTCAAAGGTATCCCCCTCTCTGGCAATGGGTTCAGCCGATTCCGCTTTTTTGCCCATGTCGATGTAATACGTCTTATATCCGCCCGCGGGAACGTTCTCATCCACAAACTGAACTTTGGAGGTAAAACCGGGAGGGGTGGGTTTGGAAAAGGTGATTTGTGCGGGGTATGTTTTCCCGGTGCCATCACGGACAAGGACGGAAGGCAACCCGCTGGGGGTGGTTACCGGGTCATTCGCATAGGACAATCCTCCGTAACCGGGCTCCATAACAGGTCTTTTGGGCTCTTTTTCGTCCACCGGCGTAAAATTATTCCCGTAATAGTTGTTGCCCCAATGGAAAACACTCACCGAAACAGGCTCCTCGTGGGAATAAACCGTGGCTTCAACAATGGCTTTGCGGTTCTTGGGCTGCATATTAAAAGCCACCACGGGCTGTCCCATACCTTCCCGGAATTTGACCTCGTCGGCCATTCGCAGGAAGGCTTTGTTTTTCAGCTCTCTGGCTTTCCGTTCGGTTTCGGTGTACCGGGCAACGGCCTGCCTGTTGGCTTCATAAATGGCCGATCCGGGAAGAATATCGTGGAATTGGTTGAACGTGACGGTCTCCCACAGATCGTTCAATGCATCCTGAGGATAGGGGTCCCCGTTTAACCAGCGAAGGGCATTTAAAAATTCCCCGGCAAACAGGGTACGTTCGCAATTCCGGTTTCCCTCCTTAATTTCGGTTGCCGTGGTATAACACCCTTCAAAAATAAATTGCATCTCCCCGTTATGGGTCGGTCGTCCCTCCATCTCCTCCGAAAGCTTTTCAAAAAAAGCGGTAGCGGTGGTGAACTTCACCTCGGGGAAATCCTCCCGCTGATCCAGTTCATGCACCATTTCAATATTGGCGCGGGTGGGGCCACCGCCATGATCCCCCACCCCGGTGGGATGAAGAATTCTTTTCTGAACCGGAGCAATCTGGTTCAACTCATCTTTCAGTTTAATGGTAACATCGCCATTGGGCATGTTATTGCCAAAGCATAACACTTTGGAGCCATCGGGGCCTTTCCACCAAAAACTCCCGAGGTAGGGTTTACAACGGGTAAAATAAAAATAGTCCATCCCTGCCAGCTGAAACATCTGAGGCAGTTGGGAGGCGTGGCCAAAATTATCGGGAAGCCATGCCACTTTCGCCATTCGGTCAAAATGCTTCAGGAAATACTTTTGTCCCAGTAAAAATGACCTTGAAAGGGCCTCCCCGGAAGAGAGGTTGGTATCCCCTTCGGTCCACATGCCCCCACCCGGCTCAAGCCGTCCTTCCCGGACATACTTCTTGATCTTTTGAAAGGTCGGCGGATCCATTCTTTCCACAAACCGGTAAGCAGCCGGTTGACTCTGTATCATGGTAAAATCGGGATACTCCTCCATGAAGGCAACGGTCTGTCTTAAATTGTCGTTGCACATCTTCATGGTCTCAAAGTAACTCCACAGCCAGTTCATATCCATGTGGGCATGTCCGACAATATGAACAGTACCCGCTTTATTTCCGGGAGGGGAGGTGGATTCGCCCTGTGTACCTTTGGCTGTTGCACCGGTCCCGCTGATGACAAAAAGAATCGCGGCCAGGGTACCGGATAAATAAAATCGTTTCATAATTCGTGTTTTAATTGATAAGTGTAATCCCTTGATTGCCCGTTTTTCTCCCGGACAGTAAAATGTGACGGGTGCACATCAATCCGGTCCACCCCCTGATAATCGTCCGGGATTTTTGCCAGAAAGCCAATGAACGATTTCCTGAGAATTTCATCTGCATCAATAAAATCATAGAGGTTCCGGCCAAAAATCTTCCCCTTTTTAGCAATCACGGGATAGGGCTCATGCAAGCCGGTGGTTCCGAACTCCATTCCAAAGGCTTTGGGGACCCCCTTCTCCATTAGCCTCCAAAAATTCACCCAGGGATACTCCTCCACTTTCCATAGATAACCGAGCATCAGATTTTTCCCCGGATTAGCGGCAGTCACCCAGGCGTATTTTTCGTCCGGATCAAATACAAAAGAGGCTACCCGGGGCCACTTTCCAAGGAACTGCCGCAATGAAACCCGTTCGCCGTTGTGATCTGCTTCGGGCCACCGCAGTACCGGTTCTTCCTGGTGCAGACTTCCATCTTCCTTATCCTCAAACCCCTTTCCCGTATTGTTATCAAAGAGGGTTGACCGGTCCAGAAACGGGGGACCTAAAGAGACGTGTTGCACCAGGTTAAACATGCGGCCGTATTTATTGCAATTCTTCACAGCTTCGGTAACAAAGAAGAGCGGCTCCTTTTCGGCCAATTCAATCCTCCTTGTCAGCTCCAGGCCGCCCATGGGCAGGTGACAGCTCATTTCCCCCGCGGTAAGGGGTGTTTCTCCCGGTGAACCGGAAAGCAGCTTCCAGGTTTGGTGGTTCACCTCCCCATGGGGAGGAAATCCGTTTTTTGCTTCGGCATCCGAAGGAAGGCCCCAGCGGTCAAAACAGAGAAAATGTCCCATAAATGGAGGCAGTTCAGGATCCTCCATCCTCCAGCTGACAGGATTCAGGGGTAAATCCTTCAGGTGAAAATCGAAATAAGCACCTCCCTCGAGGTTCACCTGAAGGACCACATTCGGGTTTTCAAATTTGATGGGTTTCATTGGTTAAAACGTTAAAACGCCCGGAAAAAAACGGAATCAGTTCACTTTCAGTCCAAGGGTCACGATCTCGTGTGGATCCACTTCCAGGGTAACCGCACTGCCATTGATCCTCAGGTTCGGATCACCCTTCAGGGGACTTTCCAGGAGATTCAGCTTCCGGGCTGCCCGGATATTTTTAAACAGGTTCAGCGTAACATTTTTCCGTTCCCCTTCGGCTTCTACAAAGCGGATGATCAGCTCGCCGCTGTTTTCAGCTTTTTTCATGCCCGTCATATACACCCCTTCGGCATTGAGCGAAATAAAAGAATCCGCTTCGGGGCGGGAGGCATGGCCTTTTCCAAGCGCCAGCGAGGGAGGTTCCGCAGCAAGCACCGGTACATTAAAGTCATCGCCCTCCTCCCAGACGCCGTTTTTCCAGTCTCCTTCGTGCGGATAAAGGGCATAACGGATGTTGTATTTACCAAGATTGGGGTAAATATCGGGTGCACCGGCAGCTCTCATCAGTGTCAGCCGCAGGTCACCATCGTGGTACGAGTGTCCGTACCTGTTGTTGTTAAGAAGCGCAATTCCGACGGAACCATTGGTAACATCCACCCATTTTTGTGCAGGCACCTCCTGTCCGTCATCCAGTTCGGGAGTAACGCCGTAAACCGTACTTTGTGAGGTCAGCCACGGGGGGGCCTTTTCCCCGTTCATCATTCCGTCAATGGGGCGTTGAACAACATCGAAGGGCACATGGGAATAAAATTCGGGATTCTCCATGTTGAGCGGGAAATGGGCCCTTAACATGGGCGAGTGAGTGGAGTCACTGCCGGTTTCCAGCCAGCGTACCTCCATATCGTATTCAATCCGCGGATACGATTTATAGATATAAGTTCTTTCAATGAAACGCGATTTTCCCCAGGTTTTAACGGTTTCGACGCAGGCCCGTACGGGACCTCTCTCTACCACTTCGACGCGCTCCACATTGGTAACATCCTCCTCTTTCATGATTTTATTGATGGTCCATGATTTCATTCCTCCCCGTCTATCCTCCAGATACATTCTTAATTTATTCAACTCGCCGCCCTCTTTCACATATTCCGTATTGGTTCTTTTATCGAAAAGGCTGGTTATGGCCCCTTTGTTCATGTCAAAACGAATCTTAAAAAAATCCGTTTCAAAGGTACTCCCGTCAAATGGGATCGGTTCGGCAGGCCCGCCTTTATCGGCCATATCAACATAGTAGGTTTTATATCCCCCCGCAGGCACTTCCCCATCAATGAACTGCACTTTGGAGGTATATCCGGGCGGTGTGGGTTTAGAGAAGGTGATCTGGGCGGGATAGGATTTTCCGGTGGCATCGCGGACAAGCACTGTGGCAAGGCTGCCCCCCGATTCGGAAGGGCTTGCTTCATAGTCGGGATCCAGGAAATTCTCATTTGCTCCTCCTCCTTTGTTTCCCTCCTCCTTATTGACAGGTTTGAAATTTTTCCCGTAGTAATTGCCCCCCCAGGAGGCGACACTAACCGAAGCCGGCTCGTCGTGAGAATAGACCGTAGCTTCGACAATGGCTTTCCGGTTGGAGGGGTACATGTTAAAGGCAACAACCGGTTGTCCCATCTCCTTCTGGTACCGGACCTCATCGGCCATGCGCAAAAAACCCTCTTTTTTCAACTCTTTGGCCTTCCGCCACGTTTCGGTGTAACGCGCAATGGCCTGCTTATTCGCCTCGTTGATGGCAGATCCGGGAAGAATGTCGTGAAACTGGTTGAAAGTAACGGTTCTCCAAAGATCATTCAATTCATCCTGCGGGTATTCATCTCCGTTGAGCCAGCGAAGGGTATTGAAGTATTCACTGCCGAACAATTCACGTTCACAATTCCTGTTACCTTCTTTGATCCCGGTGACCGTGGTGTAACATCCTTCAAAAATGAATTGCATCTCCCCCTCATGGGTAGGACGGCCTTCCATATTTTCAGCGAGTTTATTATAAAAACTGTTTGCTGTGGAAAACTTAACGGCCGGGTAGTTCGCTTTTTCGTCCAGTTCATGAACCATTTCAATGTTGGCCCGTGTGGGACCTCCTCCGTGATCACCGACTCCTGTAATATGCAGGATCCTGTTCTGCCCGTGAGCAAATTTATCCAGTTCCTTGTGCAGGTCGGGTGTAATATTGCCGTTGTAGGTATTATTGGCATAACACAAAACGGTTGACCCATCGGTTCCTTTCCACCAAAAACTTCCCGTATAGGGTTTGCAGCGGTGAAAATAGTAATAATCCATATCAGCCAGTTTAAGCATCTGGGGCAACTGTGAGACATGTCCGAAGTTATCGGGCAGCCAGCCAACATTGGCCTTTTTCCCGAAGTGTTCCATAAAATATCCCTGTCCCAACAGAAAAGACCTGGCAAGGGCTTCCCCGGAAGAGAGGTTCGTATCCCCTTCGGTCCACATGCCGCCGCCCAGCTCAAGGCGCCCCTCTTTCACATATTCCTGAACACGTTTGAACAGGGGAGGATCCACCATTTCGACAAAGTTATAAACAGCTGCCTGGCTTTGCATCATGGTAAAATCAGGGTATTCATCCATGAAAGCAACGGTTTGCCTTAAGTTATCGTTGCACATCTTCATGGTTTCAAAGTATGCCCATAACCAGTTCATATCCATATGGGCATGGCCAATAACATGGATGGTATCATTCCCGCTCCGGGAAGACGCGGTAGTTTCCTGCTGAGCAGATAAATGCCCCGGATTCCACAACAGCAACAAAATGACGGCCAGAAAAAACAGTTTTGATCGTTTCATAGCATTATAATTTTTAGTAAATGATTTATTGATTAAACCGGTGAACCGCCTCAAACATGGCAACGATATTTTCCGGCGGCACATCGGGCATTATATTATGAACGGTATTGAAAACAAAACCGCCCCCTTTTGAAAAAACTTCCAGGTTATAGTTCACATGATCCTTCACTTCCTGAGGAGCGGCCTTATTCAGCACATTCCGGGTGTCGGCGCCCCCTCCCCAGAAAGTAATATCCTTTCCGAACTCTTTCTTCAGCACTTCCTGATTCATATTTACAGCATTGATCTGGACAGGGTTCAGAATCTCAAAACCGGCATCGATCAGTTCAGGGATCAATTCATAGATCCCGCCGCAGGAATGCAACATGGTATGCATGGAGGAATGGGCCTTCACATAATCGCACATCATCTGCTGACGTGGTTTAAAAAACTCCCGGTAGGTTTCCACTGGGAAAAAGGGGCCGCTGTTGGAACCGAGGTCATCGCCGAATTTGACAATGTCAACGATATCGCCAACAGATTCGCATACACGGGTTAACATCTCCATGTGGCGGTCCATCAGTTGGTCGAGCATTCGGTGTACCTCTTCAGGATACAGAAAGAGATCTGTCAGGAAATTATCCATCCGGCGCAGGAAGCATCCCCACTCAAACAAATTACACCCTACCCCCAGCAGAATGGCCTTGTCTGTTTTTTCCCGGAGGTCGAGGGTCTTTTCACGAAGAAAAGACCAAA
>JAGYMR010000179.1 GCA_018400515.1 Tangfeifania sp. | reverse complement strand
ACCATGACGATTCATGACTTAAACAAGCATGATCAAAATTATGGGAGTTCCATCTCATACCGTTGAAAACTTACAATTTTAATGAAACGAGCACTCTTTCTGTTAGGAATTTTTTCGGGTATCCTCACTGCCGGGGGCCAAAGCCACTGGCAAAAAAAGGGTATCAGTCCGCCCTGTCCGGTCTGCTACGGATCGGGCGTGACAGAAAGAGCATTCATCCCGCCACCACAGCAGTTCAGCCTGTTGAAGTCGGCTGAAAAGAAATCGGATTTCATTGTCGATTACAGCCTCTTTCCGCCCGAAGCCATAGAAGCGTTTGAATATGCCATAAGCATCTGGGAAAGTCTGATCGAGTCTCCGGTGCCCATATATGTTGAGGCCAGCTGGCGCCGCCAGGAACAAAATGTACTGGGAAGCTGCAGTCCCTGGGATTTCAAACAGAATTTTGAAGGGGCTCCCCGCAAGAATACTTATTACCCCATGGCCCTCGCCGAAAAACTGGCAGGAAAAGAATTTACCGGTCCGGACTGGCCTGATATAAAAGCCACTTTTAACAGGGAGGTCAACTGGTATTTTGGAACAGACGGGAAGACTCCCGGACAGCTCTACGATTTTGTGTCGGTTGTTCTGCACGAAATGGCACACGGACTGGGCTTTTACGGGTTCTTCTCTGTGGAAAACAATGCAGGGATGTACGAGGGATGGTCTCTGGGCGATGCCACCTCCTACGATCACCTGGTTGAAACAGCAGGGGGCAGTCAGCTCACCAATCCATCCGTTTTTGCCAATCCCTCTCAGAAACTGAAAAATGCCCTGCTTTCAGGATCACTGTATGCCGAAAGTCCGGTGGCCTATACCGACGGGGATTCCACCATGCCCCGGCTGTTTGCCCCTCCTTACTGGGACAAAGGGTCAAGCATTTATCACCTGGACGATGCCACCTATCCTGCAAACAATATCAACACGTTGATGACACCTGCGATGGGGATCGCTCAGGCCGTTCACGATCCGGGCCCCCTCACCATGGGCATGTTGGCCGATATGGGATGGAAAACCATGCGCATCCGTTTTGATCCGCCCAACGACCGGGAAGCGATCTCCCCGGTTCATTTCAATGTATCGGTGACAAGTGATTATCCGCTTGATACGTCCAGGATGTTCGTGGTTTTCTCTCCCGGTCCCGGTGCATCTGTCCCCGACTCCCTGCCACTGCATCCAAACGGTCAGGACAAGTATGAGGCCGTCTGGAACCCGGAACCGGAAATCAGGCAGGCAGAGTACTACATCAGTGTTCAGGATGTAAAAAACCGGGTTTTCAGAAATCCTTCTGAAGCGCCCTTTAAGCGATATACTATGCACTTTGGGCCCGACACGCTTACGCCGGTGATCAGTCATAACCCCGCCCCGTTTTTCTTTGATGCGGGAGAAGATATTTTCATTTCTGCCCGGGTGGAAGATAACATGGCGATGGATACCGTGTTTGTCGAGTATTCGGTCAACAGCAGGAGGCAGTCATCATTTGGATTGAGCCCTGACCCGGCAGGTGTTTATTCTGCCCCGATACCGGTTGAAAGCAATTTGCTGAACGATCGGGACACCGTCAGGTATAAAATCACGGCCATTGATGCTTCTCAAAATCAAAACACAACAACCATGCCCTCTTCCGGGTATTTTGTCTCCTGGATTGAAAAAATGTTTGACCCGGTCAGCGGATATGTCAGCAATTTTGATCATCCCACGTCCGACGTGATCCAACTGGATTTTCGCGTAACGACCCTGAACGGGTTTGAAAACGGAGCGCTCCACAGCCTACACCCCTATCCCAGTCCTGATGAGAACGATAAAGAGTACAATTTCAGTACGGTGCTAAAGTACCCCGTGATACTAACGGAAAAAGCCATTATGAGTTATGACGAGATCGCCCTGATTGAACCAGGTGACCCCGGAACCGTTTATGGTGATTTTGCCTTTTGGGATTATGTCATCGCGGAGGGCAGCAAAGACAAGGGCAAAACATGGCTTCCGCTGATCGATGGCTACGATTCAAGAGATCAGTCTGCCTGGGAAGATGCATATAACAGTGTCATTCCCGGCGACAACTCAGAAGCTGTTGGTTCCCCCGGGCTGTTTGTCCGGCGCAGTATAAATATGCTTGAGAACGGCCATTTTTCGGCCGGAGACACCATCCTCATCCGATTCCGCCTCTTTTCCGACCCTTATGCCCATGGCTGGGGATGGGCGATCGACAATCTGAATATACAGACACCGGTCTCAACCAATATGCCGGTACTCTCTCCGGGAAACATCCTGGTCTATCCCAATCCTTTTACCGGAAAATTCACCGTTGCTGTCCAGCCCGATCATACCATCAGAGAACTACAATTCGATCTGTATAACAGTTACGGGCAAAAGGTAAAATCAGTTGTTCGGGAAAACATTTCAGGGCCGTTGAGTTTTCAGATAGCCCCGGGAAACATGTCAGCCGGAATGTACCTGCTGATAGTCAGTGAAAACGGAAGACCAGTTGTCTCTAAGAAGTTGATCCACAACTAAAAAAAACCCGGAGGGTCATTCCCCCGGGAATTCATCCTCCGGCATGAAAATTATTTCATCACATTCAATACTTCCTCGTAATCGGGCTCATCCACAATCTCAGGTACCTGCTGGGTATAAACCACCCGGCCATTTTCGTCGAGCACGATAACCACACGCGAATGAAGGCCGGCCAGCGGTCCGTCAGCTATCTCAAGACCATAGTCCTTACCAAAATCCCCGGTGGCATAATCGGAAAGGGTAACCACATTCTCAATGCCTTCGGCTCCGCAAAAACGCGACTGGGCAAAAGGAAGGTCACGGGAGATACACAACACTTTAGTATCTTTTAAACCGGCAGCTGCCTGGTTAAAGTAACGCACCGACGCTGCACAGGTACTGGTATCAAGACTCGGAAAAATGTTTAATACCAGTTTTGAACCTTTATAATCCTGTAATTTCACGCGGGACAAGTCTCCGGCAACGAGGGTAAAATCTTTCGCTTTGTCTCCTGTTTTGGGAAGCTCACCCACAGTATGTATGGGATTCCCTTTTAATGTAATCTGTGCCATCGTATTTTTGTTTTAAAATTTATCACTACCCTTTTAAACACAAATCTTCCACGAAAGTTTCAAAAAAAAATTAAAAAATACCCGGATTTCTCATTTTCCGGTCTGACAAAAGCTGTTATTTTTACCTGAATAAAGAAAACCACCGGGTGCAGCAGCCCCAGAACAGCATCCTGTGGCAGCAGATGTTCTTTAACTGGCTTAATAAGTGGCTGAAAAATGGCAATAAACAGTACAATTGAAGATCGATAATAAAATTGAGAAGCCGTTGCAAAACTTCATTGGAGTCACCCTGATACCTGTCACCACGCAGGAATCCATGGCAAGCTGGTCGAACCGGACCACCACCAGCAGGAAAACAGACTACCGCATCTTTCTTGTAAATTCGCATAAAAAACCCGCGTTTGCCATAAAAACCTGCAGAACGCGCGAAGAGGGCCAAAGAAGTCTTGACGAATTTTCCATCTGGTTAAAAGTGCCGGTATACTCGGTCAAACGATGATCACAGCACGACAGGATGGGGGCTGCAGAAAGGGATTACACCCACGAATGGCTTATTCCATTGAACATGTCCCGGCAAATCGCTATTTTTAGGGCCACATAAAAAGGAAAGTGATATGCAACAAATTAGGATCGGATTTCTGGGAGCCGGGGGCATAGCCCGCGCTCATGCTTATGCCCTGCAGTCGTTGAAGTTTTACTATCCCGGAGCACCTGAGCCGGTATTTGAATCCGTAGCCTCAGCACGAAAAGAGAGCCGGGAGAAATTTGCAGAAACCTATGGATTTGCCACAGCTCAGCCGGTGGAGGCATTCGCCCGGAATGAAAAGCTGGAAGCCATTTTCATTTTAGGCCCGAATCATGTTCATTTAGAACATCTGAAGCTGGCGCTGCAAATGCCTGCGGTCAGATACATCTACCTCGAAAAACCCGTTTGTGCCTCATCGCAGGAAGAGGAAGAGATGAAAAAACTGGCTGAAAACACCGGCCGGGAGGTAAAAATACAGGTCGGATTTCAGTACCTGCAGACCTCATCGGTGCGGGAAGCACTGCAACTCTGGAGAAGTGGCACGCTGGGGCGTCCCATCCATTTCGACCTGAAATATTATCACGGCGACTACCTGCAACCGGCGTACCGCGAGAAACGTGTCACCCGCCTCACACCCGCTCCCGATGGCGGAGCCATGGCCGATCTGGGATCACACGGCATCAGTCTGCTGATGGCGTTTCTGGGTGAAAACCTGCAAATAACCGGTGCGTTGCAGGGCGGAGGATTCCCCAATGTTCCGGCAGGGTCAGACCTCTTCAGTTCGATTTCTCTGGTCGACCTGCAAACCAAAGCCGTGGGAAACCTTTCTGCCAGCCGCATCAGCTCGGGATCGGGTGACCTGGTGCATCTGGAAATCTTTTCCGAAAATGGCGCATTGAGGTATTCATCCACTCATCCTGATTTCTTTGAATATTACGTCGAGGGCAGTAGTCAATGGATCAAACAGATAGTAGGCAGCAATTACAAACCCCTGACCAGCTTTCCGTCAGGACACGTTCCGCCGGGCTGGCTGCGCTCTATGGTGCATGCACACTATATCTTCCTCACGGGAAACGATCCGGTGGCTTTTTTACCCGGCCTGAAACACGGACTGGCGGTACAGCGCATCGTCCGGGAAACAGCAGAACACCTGTCCACCTTCAGAAATAACTATGCGCATGGTTAACCGAAACAGCGGGATTCTTTTGCACATCACTTCGCTTCCCGGACCGGAGGGGATCGGCACCATGGGAAAGGATGCATTCCGGTTTGTAGATATACTGGCACAAACAGGCCAGAAGCTCTGGCAGATCCTGCCGCCGGGACCAACCGGATACGGCAACTCACCTTACCAGTGCTACTCGGCCTTCGCCGGGAACCCCCTGCTCATCGACCTGAACAGGCTTATTGAAGACGGCCTGCTTCATCGTGTTGACCTGAACAACCAGCCCAAATTTTCCGCTGACCGGGTCCTTTTTCAAAAAATCGAAGCATGGAAGTATCCGATACTCCAAAAAGCTTTTGAACAATTTCGCACCCACAATCCGGGTGATCTGGAGAACGAGTACCACCATTTTTTAAAGGAGCACAGCTGGTGGCTCAACGATTACGCCCTGTTCATGGCTGCAAAAAAACATTTTCAACATGCCCACTGGAGTGACTGGGACCATGGAATGAAATTCAGGGAAAAGAAGGCCTTAAAAAAATTTACCGGACTTCTCCCGGAGGAGATCGAATTCCGGAAATTTATGCAGTTCCTGTTTTTCCGGCAGTGGTTCGGACTGAAAGCATATGCTCACTCAAAAAAAATACAGATTTTTGGAGATCTGCCACTGTATGTTTCCGGGGACAGTGTTGACATATGGTCCAACGCCGACATTTTTATGCTGGATGAAAACCTGAAACCGACAGCTGTGGGAGGAGTTCCCCCCGATTACTTCAGTGAAACAGGTCAACTGTGGGGCAATCCGGTTTATGACTGGGAAAAAATCGAACAACGGGAGTTCGACTGGTGGCTGGCACGGCTCCATTTCAACGTGAACCTGTTCGACCGGGTACGGATCGATCACTTCCGGGGCATGGAATCTTTCTGGTCTGTTCCTGCCGGTGAAAAAACGGCCATCAACGGACAGTGGCTTCCTGCGGGGGGCCGTCCGTTGCTGAAGAAATTTAAAGAACAGATCGGGAATCTGCCTCTGATAGCTGAGGATTTGGGTGTTATTACCCCCGAGGTGGAGGCTTTGCGCGATTCGTTTCAGCTGCCCGGAATGAAGGTGATGCAGTTCGGCTTTAGCTCTGATCCTTCCAATGAGCATCTTCCCCACAATTACCAGCCCC
>JAGYMR010000178.1 GCA_018400515.1 Tangfeifania sp. | reverse complement strand
GGGGCTTTATACAGGCCCACAAAAGAGAGGGTAGGAGCTACCCGCGATTCCAGGATGCGCAACCGGACTTTGGACGTCTTTTCGAGTGGAAAACGGCGAATATTTTTATATCCCACAACGGTCCCGCTGGTCACTTCCTGCCATTTATCTTCTTTCCAGACATCCATGGCAAACCGTTCTATGCGTTGTCCCTGTGTTTTGATACACTCCTGCAAAACCAGCCGGTTAAAAGATTCTTCCTGCGGGAGGGTTATGACCAGTTCAGCCTGCTCTTGTCCGTCGGCAGGTTTCCAAAAGGTCTCGGCATCTCCGTCCAGTATATTCCAGGCACGGTGTCCGGAAGTTTCATCCGAAGCTTCCACTGTGGCATCAGTGGCCAGATTTTTCTGAAACGACTGTTCGATGATTTTTCCCACTTCACGCAGGCGGTCTGCATCCCGCTGGGGAATCAGTCCCCGCCGGTCAGGGGTCAGGTTCAGCAAAAAAACGGTATTTCCGCCCACGGAGCGGTACCATGTATCGAGCAGCTCTTCCACCGTTTTGACATATTGGTTTTCATCGCGGTAAAACCACCCGTGCCGAACGGATGTATTGGTTTCGGCAGGGTACCAGTACAGGTACTTCGCGTCTTTTAATTTTTCCCGGCTCCCCAGATCCTCCACGCGGAGGTCGGGCCAGTCAAAGGTGTCGGGGTGCTCCGGAACCGGGAGCACACTCCACTCGCTTTTGCGGGTGTGCCCGGCTTCATTGCCGCACCAGCGCACATCGGGTCCCTTGATGGCAATGACCGCCTCGGGCTGCAGTTGACGAATCATGTCATACCAGGCCTTCCGGTTATAGGTCTGACCTGTTCCTGGCTTGGGATTGGCCCCGTCGAACCAAACTTCCTTCACAGGGCCATATTGGGTTAACACCTCATAAAGCTGGTTCATAAAAAGGGCATTGTAATCGTCGACTTCATACTCAAAGACCTGTTCCGCTTTCTGCTGCAGTTCATGATCAGAAGGAATCTGAACCATCCGGGCTTCCGATCCGTTCCCATAGGTTCCTTCCGGGCTTTCAATCTGATTCAGATCTGCAGGGGATAGGTACACCCCTATTTTGATGCCTTCTTTACGGGCGGCCTCTGAGAGTTCGCCAAGAACATCTCCCTCCCCGCTTTTCCAGGGGGAGCTTTCCACCGAGTGATCGGTGGTGGTGGTTGGCCAGAGGCAAAACCCGTCGTGATGCTTGACGGTGAGCATGGCCAGCTTCATGCCGGCATCCTTGATCACCGAAACCCACTGTTCGGCATCAAAGTCGGTTGGGTTGAAAACAGCCGGGTCTTCCGTTCCCGTTCCCCATTCAACTCCGGTAAATGTGTTGGGACCAAAATGAAGGAAGGCGATGTACTCCAGTTGCTGCCATTCATACTGTCGCTCGGATGGTACGACCCACGTGGATTTACGGACGATCTCTTTCAGATCATCTTCCGGGTTGACTTTGACAAGGTTGGTGGCTTCTTTTTTTTGTCCGCAGGAAACAACCATCAGGATTGCCAGGGTGAAGCTTGCGGTTATCCGGTTCGTTTTATTATTCATTTATCTATTTTTTATTTTTAACGATTGGAACGGATTGTAAATTTTTTCCACCCAGGAGTTGTAAGCCCAGCGCAGGTAACCGTCAAACCCCCGTGCAGCAGCATACCAGCCCAGCAAGGCCTGTTCCGCCGGGGGCGAAAAGGTGAAATTGTTGGGATGTTCCGATGGAATTCATCCCGTATATTTTCAGCCAGTTGAGAATATTTCGTTTGGTCATCCTGCTTTTCATGATATGCCCTGCAAAAACACCGGTCATTACCGTGACCCCGAAATTTAGCACCGGTTTCCGCCAGTTTTTGGTCGAGGATCTTTTAAAATTTTTTGGTTTTTTGGGCATATCCTCTGAATGAAAAAATATCAGAAACAGCGATATTAAAATAATTTTTTGATTCATTGAAAAGAAGTTAAAGTTAGAATTCAACAAGAAGTGTTTGCCCCTCTTCCATTTCTTCCTGTGCATCCAGTCCTGAAAAAGTTTTCATTTGGCCCGGCTGGTCACCGATTTTCAGGGTATATTTCCCGTCTTTAAAAACTTTGGGCTGAAATTGCTGGCCTTTTATCCGAAGGGAATAAACCATTTCCATATCAGGTTCATAGATAACCTGAACTACCGGGTTTTCCATTCCGGAAACCTGAATTACCGGGAGATAAGCAATGGCTTGCCGGCTGTAATTATCCATCTGGTCAATGGTGACCGGCCAGCCCTCGTATTGTTCGGCATCATCAGCGGTTACATCCACACCGCGGGGCCAGCATTCTATGGTGATCTTCCGGGTTTTGGTATTAAATTTTACCAGTCCGTAGCCGGCGGCACGCTCCCCCCACTCGCCACCCCATTTGTTTTTTCTTTCTTCGCTGGGGTTGGCATAGGCATGCATCGTGATCTTATTGTGAAACCCATCGAAATAATCCCCTACCCCCTCCAGATTTCCTTCAACAGTTGCCCCATCGGGTTCTTTTCCGGGGGTCCACCATCTGTTGTAATAGTTGACAATGGAGGGGACGCAAAAAGAAAATCCGGCATCCCGGAATTGATTAACACCATGATGAATGACCGTGGCAAGATGCTGGTCTCCTGCTATATGGAATCCAAAAAATTTCCGCATGGCTGTTATGGCCCGGTTTCTTGCGCTTTGAGGCCATCCATTGGAATCCATATCGGCGAACAGGGTGTAATCATATTTGCCGTGGCGGTGAGCCGCATTGGCAAAGATGGTTTGGGAAAGAACGGCTTTCATATTTACTCCCTGCCAGTCTTTTCCCCATTCATTGAGAAAATCCAATTGTCGTTCCCCAAGGATCTTTCCTTCAGGCAAATCTACCGTGGCCGGATCATAGTCAGGATCGGTAATATGGTCGGGCCGGGGCCCCATGGGAGGAATCAGGCCTTTGGGGCCGGTTTTGAATTTCCGGTCCTCCACAATGGCAAAATCAACTTTCCCGATTTTCAGTGAGGTATAATAGACTTCAATCCCGCGTTTCACAGGCTCGGGGTCCCAGGGATCGGGCAAATGCCAGGTTTGGGCGTTTTGAACGGAATTCACATACTGCGGGGAGTAATAATAGCCGCCATCATTGCCGGCCGGGGTTGCCGCTTGAATGCCGCTTTCTCCCCAAACATTGCCCTGACCGATGTCGTGGTCATCAGGAATGCATAGGGTTGGCCGGTCCCTGATAATTTCCCCGAATTGCTGACCGAACAACAGCCAGGCTTGCTGGTGTTTCTGATGATCATAGGACTGGTCACCCAAGAAAAACAATAAATCAGGATCCTGGGCTTTTATATTCCGGATAATATCCGGTTTCAGGCGGCGATCGGAATTCCCGTTTCCGGTAAACGCCGCTACCACGATTTCTTCTTTATCAACCGGGTCTTTTCGGATAATTCCTTCATATTTTGCTTTTCCTCCGGCAGCAACCACCCGGTACGCTGCATTCCTGCCGCTATTCCAGGGTTTCACACGAAAATGCGCCGTCCACTGTTTTTTACGCTCCTGCGGCCATCCATAAAATTTTTCACTTACCAGGGTAGCGGCAACGGTTTCCCAGGCTCCGTTATTCCTGATTTGGATTTTTACCACCCTGTCAACCCCTTCATCCAGCGGATAGAGCTGGGCGGTCATTTTTAAAGTGTTGTTGCTCACAGTGTAAAGAGCAAAACAAATGGCGTCTTCAACCGGGACATCTGTTTTTAGCCAGTTGTCACCTACCGGTTTTTGGGCGGTGGTTGAAAAAGAAAACAGGCAAACAAACAGGCTGACAATGAAGTTTTTTTTGAAAATCATAATACTATTTTTTTTGAATGTTTTAGTTGCAGGCTTTTTACGGGTTGGATAAGGGCATGAACAGCATACGGGGAACAGTACATAAAGAAGGGTTGTTCTCCTACTGAGTCCGGAAACGCCAGGGTTTTGTCCATGATGAGGTTGATCAGGTGATAGTCATCCGAAGCAATCTCAATGGGTACCAGGGTGTAAGGAAGAATGTAATTTCCTGGGTTCCCTGCATGGCATCCTCCGATGTTGACATCGAATCCCTGGGTTGTGGGATCGTCGTTCAGGTGCCAGTTGGAAAAATAAGCTTTAAAGGCTTTTTCAATGGTCTGGTTACACATAAAACCAACATACAGCAGGTACCTTCTGCTGGAAAGCATCGCTTCTGCAGTTTCCAAATCGTAATTTGACAAATCTATCCGGTATTTAATATGCTTTTTCGTATACTATTAAAGTCAAAGATAAAACAAACCTGCGAATTAATGGTAGGATATATTCCCTCACTTATCGGACACCTGATATAGACTTGAAAGAAAGTTAATAACCAATCCAGTTGTAATTTACTCATTTAATTCATGATTGATTCAAAATGGTTGTAATACACACCAACCTTCCGCAAATAAGGTTACACCTTCCAATTGTCAGGGTATCCAGACAGAACAAGAGGTCATTTTAACCTCATGCAATTGTTTACTTCAACGGTATTCGATTGAATTCGCAAGTTCATTTCGGCCTCTTTTTTTGTATGTATGATTCTGAAACCGGTTAGGATTTTTGCGCTTTTCGGATTACACCCATTATTGGAAACTCCATATTTGATAAAGCAGGCATTGAAAATTCAACATGAATTGACAAAAATTAACTTGTTTCATGCGTTACCTGGCACAAGAACTAGAACAAATTCCTGATAATCTGCTACTGCTTTACAGCGGTTTGTTTTCTTCCTCAAACTGATGAAGAAGCCGGGCATATTTGCCGCCATGTTTCAGGAGTTCGTTATGGTTGCCCCGCTCAATAATTTGTCCTTCTTCCAAAACAAGAATCATATCGGAGTTCTTGATGGTACTGAGCCTGTGAGCCACTGCAATAACGGTTTTCGTTGAAAAAATATTTGCTATGGCCTGCTGAATATATTTTTCAGTCAACGAATCGACCGCGCTGGTTGCTTCATCCAGGATAATAAGCTCGCTGTTACCGGAAATAGCCCGGGCAAAAGAGATTAATTGAGCTTGTCCTTTCGAAAGATTATCACCGTTATCCTGAATTATAAATTGATACCCGCCGGGCAGTTGTTCGATAAAATAATTGGCAAAAACAAAGGAAGCGGCCTGTTCAACATCTCTTTCGGAAATGGATTTGCGCCCCAATGATATGTTGAATTCGATTGTATCATTGAACATGTAGATATCCTGGTGCATGACCGAGATGGTTTCGCGAATCCGTGCAACGGGCAATTCTGCGAGTTCAATACCATTGATTTTTATGGATCCCCGATACCCGGTATAAGTTTTTGCCAGCAGCCTGATGATAGTCGATTTACCGGATCCCGTTGTTCCAACCAGGGCAAGGCGATCGCCTTTTTGAAGTTTGAACGATACATTTCTCAACACATCGGGGGTATCTTCCGAATACCGGAAGTACACGTTTTTAAACTCAACTTCCTGAAGGGGAATGGGGTCAGGTGAATAATCTTCCGGCCTGGCAGCAGGGTCTTCTACCTCCTGGTCAAACAATTCGCTGATGTGTTCAAGTGCCGACAGTGCACGCTGAATGGTTGATATTTGCTGGGCAAACTGCTTGACAGGAATAAACAGCCGTTCCAACGTGGTAACAAAAACAATGAGTACACCCAGGGTATAACCGTAATCCCAAATTTGGATGGCCCCGTACCAAATCACCAGTGCAGTGGCAACAGAGGTAATTCCCTCCACCACGGAATAAAGAAACGAATCGTAAATATTCGATTTGTTTTGTGCATCGCTGTACTGTTTATTTAAGTTGTCAAATTTCTTCAAAACTTTATCATCGGCGGCGAAAAGCTGAACTGTTTTCATGCCATTCAACGATTCCTGCAGATAAGCAGCTGATTTGGCCAGGCTGGTACGTGAATTATTGTATGCTTTTCTGA
>JAGYMR010000177.1 GCA_018400515.1 Tangfeifania sp. | reverse complement strand
CCCAGGAGGCTTTTATCCATTTCTGGGAAAAAAGATCGGATGTCACCTCGCTGCATGCCGCTAAATCCTACCTTTTCACCATTGTAAAGCACAAATGCTTCAACTACTTGCGGGACAACCACCTCGATCCCCGGATTAAACCGGATCAATTGGATATTCCGGTCCATTTCCGGGACTTTCTGGTGGAAGATGAAACCCACCGGCTTATCTGGAAAGCCATCCGGTCGCTGCCTCCGCAGGGAAGAAAAGTGATCGAACGAACACTGGAAGGGAAAAAAATTAAAGAAATTGCGGAGGAACTTAATATAACAGTAAACACCGTAAAAACCCTGAAAAAACGGGCCTTCCAAACATTACGAAACGATTTGACCAACCACTCCTTCTACCTGTTTTTAAGCATCCTTCCAAAAAAATTTTAAAAAAATTTCCCGGACCATTCACCCCTTTTCCCATTTCTTGTGTTTCCCTTTTAAACGGGAGGAATTTCCAGCCGATTCCATTTAAACAAATGCAATGGGCACAAATAATCCCGGTTTTTATCCGTAAAATATAGTCAAATGAGGCTTACCTACAGACAGATCGCCGGGCTGATTGCCAAAGAGATGCTCGGAAACCTTTCAGAAGATGAAAGAAAACTTTTAAAGAACTGGCTGGATGCAGCAGAAGAGCATCCCCGGTTGTACGACCAAATAAAAAATTCCGGAAATGTCCGGCAATATATCCGTTTCCGGGAATCCGACTACCAATCAGCCTGGAATACCATCTATTCCTCCATCCGGAAAAAGGAGAAACAGCTTCGCATCAAGAAAATCCTCCGGGTGGCCGCCTCCTTTCTAATCCCCTTGCTGATCGGTGGCGGGGTCTACTGGTATACCAACCACCAAATATCAAAAAACGTTTCTCCGCAAAACCAGGTGGCCGCGATCACCCCGGGATCCTCCAGGGCACTGCTGCTGCTGAATGACGGGAAATCCTTTTTGCTTGACACCCCCGAGGAAGCAAAAATTCATGAAAAAGACGGCACCCTGATCCTGAAAAAAGAAGGAAAAATCAACTATGAGGAACGGAAGGAAGACCAAAATGAAACAGAAAAGGATGATCAAGCGGAACTCTTTAATACCCTTCACATACCACGGGGAGGTGAATACCACCTGGTACTCTCCGATGGTACCAGCGTGTACCTGAATGCCATGAGTGAACTCACCTACCCCGTCCGATTTACGGGCTCAACAAGGGATGTAACCCTGAAAGGGGAAGCTTATTTCGAAGTTTCCCAAACAGGCACTCCATTCAGGGTGAAAACATCAGGAATGACCGTGGAAGTGACAGGAACTGCCTTCAACCTGAATGCCTATAAGGAAAACCAAAAAGTGGTTACCACCCTCGTGGAGGGAAAAGTTAAAGTTCAATCGGCCACAGACCCTCAAAAATATGTCGACCTGTCGCCTTCGGAACAGGCCGTTTTCTCTCTGGAGGACCAAAGCATGACCTCTGAAAAAGTGGATGTATGCCTCTACACGGGATGGAAAGACGGAAAACTGATCTTTTACGACGACCGCCTGGAAGATATCATGAAAAAAATTTCCCGCTGGTATTCGGCCGAGATCTTTTACCTCAACCCATCGGTGAAGGATCTGAAGTTCAGTGGCAGCATCAACCGGTATGAGGATGTTGACAAAATTCTTGACATTATCGCCTCTACCCGGAAGGTGGGGATCGAAGTGAACGGGAAAGCAATCCTGTTCAGCGAAAAGCACTAAAAAAAACAGGGGATACGGGCAATATCCCCTGCCAGCTAAATAACTGCCTGAGGCAGAAATTTATTGTAAAACTAACAGTTCAAAATTATGAAAAAATTTATGGAAAAGCGCTTTTCCGCACGGAAAGTGCTCAAATGTGTATTAATTATGAAAATGGCGTGGCTCTTTTTAGTTTTAACGGCATTGCAGCTTACCGCAGGCAATACCTTAAGCTATTCCCAGTCGGCAAAGCTCAACCTCCGGCTGGAAAATGCCTCCCTGGAAAAGGTGATCTGGAACATCCAGAAAAAAACCGAATTCAACTTTTTCTACAACTCCAGGGATGTCAAAAGGGTTAAAAATGTGAGTGTTAACTTCAGTAACGCAACTGCCGGAGAGATTCTTTCAGCCGTCCTGAAAGGCACAGGCCTCACCTATGAGATCGTGCACAAAACGGTCATCATCCGCGAAGCCCCGCAAAGTCCGCCTCCCCCAGCGGATGCGCCTCCGGAGGAGGAGCTGCAGCAACCTGAAAAGAAGTCCCTTTCAGGGGTGGTAACCGACACCGACAACATGCCCATGCCCGGGGTGACGGTGATTGTAAAGGGAACCACCATGGGGACCATTACCGATGCCGATGGGGAATTCTCGATTTCGGTTCCGCTGGATGCCCGGACATTGCAGTTTTCGTTCGTCGGAATGAAAACCCAGGAGGTGGCCATAGGTAATCAAACCGAATTCAGGGTCACAATGGAGCCCGAAAGCATCGGACTGGAAGAGGTCGTGGCCGTCGGTTATGGTACCCAGAAAAGGGTGAACCTGACGGGGTCTGTAGCTACTGTGGACTCGGAAAAACTGACCGTTGCTCCCGTGGCCAGTACTACCAATGCACTGGCAGGACGGTTGCCCGGCCTGATTGCCAAGCAGGAGAGCGGACTGCCCGGAGGGGATGCAGCACGGCTCAGCATCCGGGGGTTTGACTCGCCCCTGGTCATCGTCGATGGCGTGGAAACCTCCTTTAACAACATCGATGCCTCCGAGATCGAATCGATCTCTGTACTGAAAGATGCTTCCGCGGCAATTTACGGAGCAAGGGCCGGTAACGGGGTGATCCTTGTTACCACCAAAAGAGGTACAGTGGGCAAACCAACCATCAAACTGCACAGCAATTACACCATCCAGGGGGCTACCCACCTTCCTGAACTGGCCAGCTCCGGACAGATGGCCGAACTGGCCCGCGAAGAACACCTCAATGCCGGAAGGCCCGAATCAACCATCCGCTTTACCGAAGAAGAGGTGCAAAAATTTTATGAGGGGACCGACCCCGATTATCCCAATACCGACTGGAAAGAAGTGGTGATGAGGGACTGGGCTCCCCAACACCAACACAACCTGTCCGTCAGGGGCGGCAGCGATAAAATCAAATACTACGGCTTTCTCGGTTACCTCGACCAGCAATCCATGTTTAAGAAAAACGGAGGAGAATACCAGCGGTATAACATTCGCTCCAACATCGATGCGGAAATAACCGAAAAATTCAACGTGCAGTTTGACCTCTCCACCATCGTGGAAGACCGCGATTTTCCCCACCGTTCCGATGAGCGGGAAAACTCCGTATGGCAGGAATACTGGACAACTGAGCCTTACTGGCATTCCGAACTTCCGGATGAAACCAAATTTCCTTACGGGGGCGCCGGAGGGGCGGTAGGTCTTCACGCCATGACCAACAGCGAAGTCATCGGTTACCGGAGAAGTGACACTCAAAATTTAAAAGGGACTTTGTCGGGTACTTACGACTTTAGTCTCGAGGGCTTGTCGGCCAAAGCATTTGTCAATTACGAACGGAATTACAGTTTTTGGAAGCAATGGGACTGGCTGGTAGACAGTTACTCCTATAACTACTCCAACGACACTTATACCCAGCGGACTACCAAAAGCAACCGGGGACTCACCTATTCCGACAGCAAGAACCGGACAATAACCGCCCAGGCCTCCCTTAATTACGACAACATTTTTGCTGAAGACCATCATGTTTCTGCACTGGCCCTTTACGAAATGATCGATTACAGAGGCAACTGGGTCTCCTCCTTCCGCGACGGGCAGAAAACATTTGCCCTCGATTACGCATTTGCCGGTTCACTGGCCAATCAGCGGGTCAACGACGGAGCTTCCGAAATGGGGCGGACCAGCTACATCGGCCGTGTGAATTATGCCTATAAATCAAAATACCTGCTCGAAAGCACCCTTCGCGTGGATAAATCGGCCAAATTCAGCTCCGAGGAGCGCACCGGGATATTCCCCAGTGTCTCTGCAGGATGGAGAATTTCAGAAGAAAACTTTTTGAAAGATAACCTTCCGGCACTCGATAACCTGAAATTAAGGGGAAGCTTTAGCCAGACAGGAAACGATGCGGTGGGGAACTTCCAGTACCTGGCAGGCTACCAGTACGGAGAAACCTACCTGATGGGTTCCAACGCCACAGCCGGACTGGTAGCAACCGGACTGGCCAATCCGTTGCTTACCTGGGAGGAGATGTCCATCTACAACGCCGGTCTGGATTTTAGTGTGAAAAACAGCATGGTCTACGGGGAACTGGACCTCTTTTACCGCGACAGGGACGGCATCCCCGGACGACGGGTTGTTTCGCTTCCCTCTACCTTTGGAGCCACATTGCCGGTGGAAAACCTGAACAGCATCACCACCCGCGGTTTCGAATTTTCACTCGGAACCCAGGGAAACTGGCGCGACCTCCGGTGGGATGTCAGCGGAAATGTCTCCTGGGCCCGGTCAAAATGGGATTACTTTGATGAGCCGGAATACGAAGACCCGGATGAAAAACGGCTCAATCAACGCACAGGGAAATGGACCGATATTAACTACGGCTTCAAATCCGATGGCCTCTTTACCTCGGTGGAGGAGATTGAAGCCCTCGAATTTGTCTATGATGAAACCCAGGGAAATGCAGCCATCAAACCCGGAGATGTACGCTACATCGATAAAAATGATGATGGCCTGCTCAACTGGCGCGACCAGGTGGAGATCGGAAAAGGAACCATGCCCCACTGGATGGTTGGAATGAGCATGAACGTTAACTACAAAAATTTTGATATGCAGGCCCTTTTCCAGGGTGCCCTTGGATTTACCCAGAAAGTTGCCCTGAACTGGGGAACCAACTATTCCCTCCTCATGTACAACGAACGGTGGACACCGGAGAATAACCATAAAGACGGGCTGATACCCCGCCTGGGTGGCGCCAATACCAATAACTGGGCTTCCGACTTCAATTACAAAAATTCGGATTACCTCCGCCTGAAAACCTTTTCGCTGGGGTATAACCTGCCCGGCCCGCTAATGCAAAAAGCCGGGTTCGAGAATGTCCGGGTATACGTGGCCGGTACCAATGTTTTTACCATCAGTCAGATGAATAAGTACGACATCGACCCGGAAGGACAGAGCGGTTATGGCGGATACTACTATCCGCAAATGCGAACATTTACTTTTGGTTTAAACTTGTCACTTTAAAAATTGATTGTATTATGAAAAAAATAGGGATATTATTTATAATTGCTGCATTTATTTTCAATGCATGCGAAGAAGAGATATTGGATAAACAGCCGCTGGATATTATTACCGATGCAACGGTTTGGTCCGAACCCGTCCTCATCGACGATTACCTGAACCAGTGCTATTCGGAAATGAGGTTCTATTTCGAAATGCCTTATGGCAGAGACATTAATTTCCTTCTTGCCAGCTGGCACCATGAAACGATCACCCTCTCTGACGAAGCTCAGTCGGGCTGGATCTCCGCCCCCAAATCCCACTGGATTAACATCAACGGCGGTGTTAATGAATGGTGGGGATACCCGACCGTCCGCCGGCTCAATATCTTCATCGATAAACTGGAAAATCTGGAAATAAAAGTAGAGGAAAGCTACAAAAAGCATCGCCTCGCCGAAGCAAGATTTCTCCGGGCGTTTGCCTACTTTAATATGGTCAAACGGTATGGCGGTGTCCCCCTGATTACAAAAGCCCAAAAACTGGATGATCCGGAGGAAGAGCTTTATCCGGCCCGGGATAAGGAGGCCGATATCTATGATTTTATTATTTCGGAAGTGGATGCCATAGCAGACGACCTTCAGGAGGTCTTTGGCGATGGCAGGGCCACCAAATATGCCGCCCTGGCACTGAAAAGCCGGGCAGCCATGTATGCCGCCAGCATCGCCCAGTGGGGGTCTGTTCAGCTTGACGGAATCGTCGGGATCC
>JAGYMR010000176.1 GCA_018400515.1 Tangfeifania sp. | reverse complement strand
TTTTGTATCCGTAAATGGCGCTGTCGCCCAGCTCTTCTTCAATGCGGAGCAACTGGTTGTACTTGGCCATCCGGTCGGAGCGGCTCAGCGATCCGGTTTTTATCTGCCCCGAGTTGGTAGCCACGGCGATATCAGCGATGGTGGCATCTTCGGTTTCGCCCGACCGGTGGGATGTAACAGATGTATACCCAGCACGGTGCGCCATTTCAATGGCATCCAGCGTTTCGGTAAGGGTACCGATCTGGTTCACTTTGATCAGGATTGAGTTGGCCGCCCCCATTTCAATTCCTTTCTGAAGGTATTCCACATTGGTTACGAACAGATCGTCGCCAACCAGCTGGCACTTGTCGCCAATGGCTGCATTGAGTTTGACCCAGCCTTCCCAGTCACCTTCATCCATGCCGTCTTCGATGCTGTCGATCGGGAATTTAGAGATTAATTCGGCCAGGTAAGCTGCCTGTTCTTCCTGATTTCTTTTGGCAGCTCCTTCGCCTTCAAATTTGGAATAATCGTACACTCCGTTTTCGAAAAATTCAGAAGCCGCACAATCGAGTGCAATGGAGACATCGCCTCCGTCTTCTGCACGGCCCGGTTTATAGCCTGCCTTTTTGATGGCTTCGATGATGCTGTTCAATGCATCTTCGGTGCCCTCGAGTTCAGGAGCAAAGCCTCCTTCATCCCCCACGGCGGTACTCAGATTCCTGCTTTTCAATACCTTTTTAAGGCTGTGGAATACTTCCGCGCCCATGCGCAATCCTTCGCGGAAAGAGGACGCACCGATCGGACGGATCATGAATTCCTGAAAAGCGATGGGAGCGTCCGAGTGCGATCCCCCGTTGATGATATTCATCATGGGAACGGGCAGGTTTTTGGCATTGGTACCCCCAATGTAACGGTATAACGGGACACCGGCAAATTCCGAAGCAGCCTTGGCAACGGCAAGGGAGACCCCCAGCAGGGCATTGGCTCCAAGCTTCGATTTGGTTGGGGTTCCGTCCAGCTCCAGCAGCAGGTTATCCACGGCAACCTGGTCCGTGGCATCCATGCCAACCAATTCTTTGGCAATGATATTGTTTACATTATCAACGGCTTTTGTGACCCCTTTTCCAAGGTAGCGGTCTTTGTCGCCGTCCCGTAGCTCCAGGGCTTCATTTTCGCCGGTGGAAGCTCCCGAGGGGACCGCCGCACGGCCAAAAGCACCGCTTTCAAGAAGTACTTCAACTTCAATGGTTGGATTGCCGCGTGAATCCAGAATTTCTCTTGCTCGAATGTCGCTAATTAACATGATATTTGTTTTTATTGTTCAACTTTTGTTTCTTTTATCAGAAGATCAGATCGTTATTTAAGCCTTCCAAAAGGCCTTCCAAAGATAATAAATTGTTCGGTTTGGTTTCCGGCCTCCGGAGGGTGGTTCTGTAAGATTTCATATAGGGTTAACTTCCCGCTCAGAAGAGTGGCGTAAGGGGCTTTCCGGAAACAGGGGCGGGGCTACTCTGCCGCAGGTCCGGTTTCCCCGGAGGGATCGTTCGAGCGGTCATTTTTTTTTGTACTTTTCGCCTTTTTCGTACCGCCATACCTGCACCTCCTGAAACGTAACCAACCCGCCTTTTTTACTTTGGTCCATCAGTTCATTGATGCGTTTGGCAAATGCCTTCAGTTTCTCTTCCGTGTCGGTAATCTCAATGGAGACGGGCAGGTCACCTGAAAGGGCAAAGATCTTTTGGGTATGGATCGAATGGCTGGCTCCAAAAGACATGATCCCTTTGAAAACCGTGGCCCCCGCAACCCCTGCCTTCCGGGCTTCAAAAACAATCTCCTCAAAGAGTGGCCGTCCGTGCAGCTTATCCGATTCTCCAACGTAAACCGTTAACAGGCCCGCTTTTCCTGAAATATTCATAATCTTTTGTGATCTCCTGAACATGCTCGTTTTATGTGTTAAATATTTTATAATTACTTGAATATAAATTTATAAAAAAATTAAAACAGTGCACGAATGAAAACCACGCCGAGATACACGGCGATAACTCCGAGCAATAAGCTTCCTAACACATTCAGCGACAACGGTCCCCACGCATTTTCTTTTAGCATGGAAAAATTGTTGTAGGCAAATGATGAAAAGGTGGTAAACCCGCCGCAAACGCCCACCGCCAGGAACATACGCCACTCGGCATTCATCAGGTTTCCTTTGTCGGCCAGCGCAAACACCATTCCGATGATAAAACTGCCGGCCACATTGGCAATAAGGGTTCCGTAGGGGAAAGTACCTGAAAGGCCTCTTTCCACAAAAACCTGAACAAGGTAGCGCATTACACTACCGGCAAAACCGCCGGTTCCAACCAATAGGATCGTCTTTAGCATCTTTTCAGGGATTTTTTTTAATGAATTTTTTTGAAAGCATTATATAAAAGGGCACCATTCATTTTTCCGGTTTTGGCTTTTATCTGTTATTTTTAAAGGATCAAAAATAAGAATAATCGGGATTGTTTGTGAAATTTTTTAGTAGTTGATGAATCAATATTCAGGTAAGAATATGAGAGAAAGAGCAGTAGCTGTATTTTTTGTGTTTTTTTTACTCCGGGGAGCTGTTTCCGCCGGCAATCCGGAGGAATATCTTCACCAATTGTTGACCGAATCAGGATTTTCCCGGATGTCGGCCGGCATACATGTTGTTAACACAGCCTCCGGAGAAGTGGTCGCCGGGTTGAACAGTGAAAAACTGCTGATACCTGCCTCGACATTGAAATTGGTAACAACAGGCGCTGCCCTGGAAATTCTTGGTCCGGAGTACCGTTTTAAAACCCGGATTGGTTATTCGGGCGTTTTGAAGGGGGGGACTTTAAAAGGCGATCTGGCCGTCATTGGCGGCGGGGATCCGGCGCTGGGATCCGAATATTTCAGGGACCATTATTTTCATCCCTTTTTTCTGGATGTCTGGGCGGGGAAGGTCAAAGCAGCCGGTATTCGGCGGATTGAGGGAGGGTTGGTTTTAGACCGTTCTTTGTACACTTCCGAAAAGATCCCTCCCACCTGGACCTGGGAAGACATGGGCAACTATTACGGGGCAGGAACCAGCGCACTTTCCGTTTATGACAACCTTTTTCGCATTACTTTTTCATCGCCGCCGGTAGCAGGGGACACGACGGAGATCAAGACTGTTTATCCCCCGGTTCCGGGATTGAATATTGAAAACCAGGTGCTGTCATCGAATGTAAACAGCGACCGGGCCTATGTTTTTGGCAGTCCGCTCGACGGCTCCCGCGTGATCCGCGGTACGATTCCCAAAAACCGTAACGCGTTTACTATCAAGGCGTCGAATCCCTTTCCGGAACGGCTGCTGGGAAACGATTTTCACCGGGAGCTATTGTGCCAGGGGGTTTTGGTTGGCGGAGCAACCTCCTCCGGCCGGGTGAACCCACAGGATTTTCAGTGCATTTACATTCAGGAATCCCCTGTCTTGTCTGAGATCATAACCGTTTTGAACAGCGAGAGTGTAAATTTGTTTGCGGAACACATGGTCAGGCAGATTGCTGTTGAAACAGACGGGAAGGGTGACCTGGAAGCCGGATTGAAAAGCATTGCTGCTTTTTTGCAAAAACGGGACCTGTATGCCGGCCAGATTGTGATGGAAGACGGAAGCGGCCTGTCCCACTTCAATTTGATCACGCCCCGGTTTATGACCCGTTTTTTAACCTATATGGCAAATGACAGTCCCCGGAAAGCCGCTTTTCTGAATTCACTGCCGACGCCGGGGCAGGGGACCCTGGTTCATTTCAGTCCGGAAAAATTTCCGGGTGATGTGTTGAGGATCAAAAGCGGCTCGATGACGCGTGTGCGCTGTTATTCGGGGTATTTGAAAACAGATCAGGGGCACCTCCTGGCATTTTCATTCATGTTCAACCATTACACGGGAAAAGCGCCGGCATTGATTCAGGTGGTGGAACGTGCATTATTTCATTTGAAAACAGAATATTAATTAAAGGGGAAAAATGATTAACAACGGGTGGATGCTTTGGGAAACCTGATTTCTTGTAGTATCTTTAATTCAAAAATCGGAAAATTATGGTTCAATTTCTGGAAAATAAGACAGGGTTAAGGGAGGAGCATCAGGGGGAATATCCTCTTTTTGAGAAAAAATATGTACTCCCTGAGAGTGGAAAAAAGCTGGTTTCAAGGTTGTATCCCGACGGCAATTTGTATTACCTGACCGACCGGGAGGAGGTTCCCAGGGGGGAAAAAATCCGGGCTGCCTGGAATCTTGTTTCCACGGTTCATGAGGATGGTGCCCGCCAGGTAAAGGAGAAGCTGCAGCAGTGTTGTTCCGAAGATTTTTCCCCTGAGGATCCGGAAGATATTCCGGGAACCACTTCATGGAGGTTTTTCTGCGGGGAAAAACTTCGGGAGGTTATTATCAAAGGCACTCCGGAAGGGAAGGCTAAGGTCTTTTTGGAAATCGACCACCTGATCTCCTCCATGATGGATAAAATTCCTTAAAAGCAGTTCTGCAGACCGCCGGGGCCGAAAAATAAGGCCCCGCTCACCGGTTTTATCCGGGGGTGGCTTCACTGTTTGTTACCGGTCCCGTGCAGTGTTGCTACCATGACAGCCTTGATCGTATGAAGCCTGTTTTCAGCCTGATCAAAAACAACAGAGGCTTTGCTTTCAAATACATCTTCCGTGACCTCCATTGCTTCGATTCCGTATTTCCTGTAAATGGCTTCTCCCATTTTGGTTTCCCGGTTATGGAAAGCAGGAAGGCAGTGCAAAAATTTGGTTTCAGGGTTTCCGGTAAGTTGCATTGTGCGGCTGTTCACCTGGTAGGGGAGGAGCAATTCGATCCGCTCCTCCCAGACTTCATCGGGTTCTCCCATAGAGACCCAAACATCGGTATACAGAAAATCACAACCATTTACTGCAGCTTCGAGGTTTTCCGTGATGCGGATTTTTCCGCCCGTTTGGCTGGCAATTTGCCGGCATTTTTGTTGCAGGGCATCGTTGGGCTGGCACTGTTCGGGGGCCGCTGCCCGGAAGTCCATGCCTGTGATGGCTGCTCCCGCCATCAGCGAATTTCCCATATTATTGCGGGCATCCCCCAGGTAGCAGAATGAAATATCGTGCAGCTGTTTTCCGGACTGCTCCTTCATGGTCAGGAAGTCGGCCAGTACCTGGGTCGGATGGAATTCGTCGGTGAGACCGTTCCAGACAGGGACCCCGGCATACCGGCCCAGTTCCTCTACGGTCTTCTGGGAAAATCCGCGGTATTCAATCCCGTCGTACATTCGCCCAAGCACCCGTGCGGTATCTTTCATGGACTCTTTATGCCCGATTTGAGTACCTGAAGGTCCGAGGTAAGTGACCCGGGCCCCCTGGTCAAACGCCGCTACCTCAAAAGCACAGCGGGTACGGGTGGAGGTTTTTTCAAAAATCAACGCAATGTTTTTTTCCCGGAGCAGAGCGGTTTCCCTTCCCCTCTTTTTTGATTCTTTCAGGGATTCGGCCTGTTCAAGAAGAAAAACAATCTCTTTCCCTGAGAAATCAAGCAATTTTAAGAAGTTTCTGTTTTTTAAATTCACTGGGCTGTTTTTATAGTTACTCATCGTAATGCATGGTGATTTTAGAGCCGAAAGATCTGTCTTCCAGTTTGCCGGATTCGGTAATGATACATTTTTTGCCGCCCGCTTTCAGAAAATCGAGGCATGCCTTTATTTTGGGTTCCATAGTCCCTTCTCCGAAAGCGCCGTTTTTAAGGTAACGGAGGGCATCTGCATAATCCAGGAATTCCAGTTTCTTTTGTTCCTGTTTCCCGAAATCTTTGTAAATAAAGGGGACATCGGTGAGGATATAGAATTCATCGGCCCCGGTGTTCCGTGCCAGCAACCCGGCAGCAAGGTCTTTGTCGATCACGGCATCGAGGGTCCGGATTGTATGGCTGGAATCGTAATAGACCGGAATTCCCCCCCCGCCGGCAGCAATGACGATGTTGCCCTCTTTGGCCAGCCGGCGGATGGT
>JAGYMR010000175.1 GCA_018400515.1 Tangfeifania sp. | reverse complement strand
TCCAGTAACTTTTTTCTTGTTCCCGGGAAGCAGAAAAGAGCTGACTGACCTCTTCCTGAAGATTGTATATTTCAGACTCACCGGATAATATTTTTTCTCCAATCCCGGCTTTTTCCCCGGGATCGCCGGAGTTCCTGTATTGCTCCCGCAATTCATCTGCTTCCTTCACCAGACGATTCATTTTTTCCTGAAGGGAGCGTCCCTTTTCAAACAGCTTTTCACCTTCTGCAGTTTGAAACTGGGAGGTGAACAGGTAGGTAATCTGGTCATTCACCTGAAATTCAATTTGATCGCCGGGAGGAATGGGATAAGTAGGCTCCACCCCCGGCAAGTCGGGTAACAGCTCTCTTTCAAAATGAAGCTTCAACTGATCACCGGTCTCCGGCACCCCGGCATTTGAAAGCAGCTTATCCGGACGATCATCCCCGGTTGATCCGGAGGGAACCTGAATCGTTTCTTCTTCTCCGGCATGGGGGTCCTGCTGCCCCGGTATATCTTCTTTTTCGACAGCAACGGACTTCTGCCGTTTCTGCACATTTTCTTTATCAACAGCAACAACTGCCCGGTCCTCTGATACAGATTTTTCCGGTTTTTTCTCAACAGATGCTGCGCCCTCCTGTTTTTCAGGTTCAGTCACACCATGGTCTGCCCCCTCCGATACACCGGCCGTTTCTTCCAACATTTTCGCGGGATCCTTCAGGTATGGATTGACATGATCAAAACAGTGCTGGATTTTTTGAGTCAGCTGCAATCGTTGCTGTTCACCCTCCGGAACGCTTAATCTGAATTGATTATAATGCTTCAGGGCCTGTTCCCAGTCGTTTCGGGCATGGTACTGCATGCCCAGGTAATAATGAAGCCGGTCGGGTGTGATATTTTTCCCGGCTTTCAGCAAAAAGGAGAGTTCATCGTCGCCAAAATGTCCGTTTTCGGTTCTGGATGCCCCGTAATAATAATTTAACATCGGGTTGGCCGGATCCTCATCCAGTAAAATCCGAAATAATTTTTCTGCTTCGGAAAAATTCCCGGAATCAAACAGCTGCATCGCTTTTACGGCCGATACATCCTGTCCGCCGGCAAAAACTCCCTGCTCTGCCGTAAACAGGAGAAGCATTAAAAAGATTAAATAAACGGCATTTTTTTTAGGGTGTTTCATAAAAATCTGAACAATGCATTATTTCCCTGTAAAATTACAAAAATTATGCAATGCATGCTTTTCTGCCGGAATTTCTGCCGGTGAATCTGTAAAAACAGGTCATCCGTTTCTCATTTAAAATGTATATTTGTACATCGTATAAAAGCAACGGATATGGCAAAACTTAAACCAGGAGACAAAGCCCCGGAATTTGAGGGAATAAATCAGGACGGGCAAAAAATCACACCCAATGATTTCAAAGAAAAAAAGTTGATCCTCTTTTTTTACCCGAAGGATCATACGAATCAGATCATTCAGATGTTAAATCTTTAACCTTTATTACACATGACAAAAGAAGAAAAAGCACAAATGAACAAAGAGAAGCTGAAGGCGCTTCAACTCACGATGGACAAAATTGAAAAAAGCTATGGCAAAGGTTCGATCATGCGTATGGGTGACCGGGCCATGGAGAATATTCCGGCCATATCGTCAGGCTCCATTGCCCTGGATGTGGCACTGGGTGTCGGTGGTTATCCCAAAGGGCGGGTCATAGAAATTTATGGTCCGGAGTCTTCCGGAAAAACCACGCTGGCCATACATGCCATTGCCGAGGCTCAAAAAGCCGGCGGCATTGCTGCCATTGTTGATGCCGAGCATGCTTTTGATCCGTACTATGCAAAAAAACTGGGTGTTGACATCCAGGAGCTGCTCATATCGCAGCCAGACAATGGCGAACAGGCGCTGGAAATCGTTGACAATCTGGTGCGTTCGGGAGCGGTGGATATCATAGTCATTGACTCCGTTGCTGCCCTCACCCCAAAAGCGGAACTCGAGGGGGAGATGGGCGACTCCAGAATGGGCCTGCAGGCACGTCTCATGTCACAGGCGTTGCGAAAACTGACAGCCAACATCAGCAAAACGAAAACCTGCTGTGTTTTTATCAATCAGTTGCGTGAAAAAATCGGAGTGATGTTCGGGAACCCCGAAACCACCACCGGCGGAAATGCCCTGAAATTTTATGCTTCGGTGCGCCTCGATATCCGGCGGATTGGCCAGATCAAGGAAGGAGATGAAGTGAATGGCATCAACGTCCGCGTGAAAGTGGTAAAAAATAAGGTGGCTCCGCCATTCCGGAAAGCCGAATTCGATATTCTTTATGGCGAAGGCATCTCCAAATCGGGTGAGATCATCGATCTGGGTGTTCAGTTCAACATCATTAAAAAAAGCGGATCGTGGTTTAGCTATGGAGACACCAAACTGGGCCAGGGCAAGGAGACAGTCCGCAACCTGATCTTCGACAATCCCGAGCTGGGCCAGGAACTGGAAATGAAAATTTTGGAAGCAATCACCGGCAAAACAGCGGCAGTCTGATTCCCGGTGAAATAACAGCAAATACCGGATAAACCGTTTGGCCGTTTCATCCGGTATTTTTAATATATTGTACTATGAAAATCCTGAAGTTTGGAGGCACATCAGTGGGAACAGCTTCCAATTTTATAAAAGTCAGAGACATTGTTTTACAGCAGTCCGGCGATGTAATCGTTGTCGTTTCGGCACTGGGAGGGATCACCGACCTGATCCTGCAGGCCGCAAATGTAGCGGCGGATGGTCACGGGGATTACCATCCCCTCCTCCTGGAAATAAAAAAGCGGCATGAAGCGGTCATCGGTGAACTGTTCAACGGAACGGGAGCCATCGGTTATATCACGGAAGAACTATTGGATGAACTGGAGCAGATACTGACCGGGATCACCCTGGTGGGAGAGCTCACGCCCAAAACGCTCGATCGCATTGCCGGCATCGGTGAGCGTATCTCTTCCCACCTGCTGGCGGAGTTCATCCCGGGAGCCAGCCGGAAAGATTCGGCCGAACTGATCCAAACCGACAGTCATTACGGAAAGGCACAGGTCGATTTTGCGGTTACCAATCAAAAGATCCGGGAAGAATTTGCTTCTTTCTCAGGAATCGTCGTTGTTCCCGGCTATGTGGCAAAAAATGCCAAAGGGGAATATACCACCCTGGGCAGAGGAGGATCTGATTATACAGCCGCCATTTTCGCTGCTGCATTAAATGCAGAAGCACTGGAGATATGGACGGATGTTGATGGCTATATGACTGCTGACCCCCATGTCATCAGTAAAGCGTATACCATCCCGGAGCTGACCTACTCTGAAGCCATGGAACTCTCTCATTTCGGAGCGAAGGTGATCTATCCGCCGACCATCCTGCCGGTCTACCAGAAAGAGATCCCCATCCACATCAGGAACACCTTCCGGCCGGAGAAGGAAGGCACCCTGATCACGAAGGGCGCGCAAAGACCCGTAAACCGTCCCATCAAAGGGATATCATCCATCTCGGGCATCACCCTGCTGACCCTGCAGGGCATTGGCATGGTGGGGGTAACGGGAATATCCATGCGGCTCTTTTCTGCCCTGGCCCGCGTGCAGGTAAACGTCATTCTCATCTCCCAGGCTTCTTCGGAAAACTCGATCAGCGTGGCCATTGATGAAGATGCATTTGAACTGGCAGAAATGGCGATCAGCGAGGAATTCCAAAAAGAGATAGAAACAGGGCAGGTAAGTAAAATAGACGCCGAAAACGATCTGGCCATCGTGGCCATCGTGGGTGAAAACATGAAGCACACAACGGGTATCGCCGGGAAACTGTTTTCAACCATGGGAAAGAACGGGATCAATATCATAGCCATTGCCCAGGGAGCTTCGGAATTGAACATTTCATGGGTGGTTAAAACGGCCGAATTGCGAAAGACCCTCAACGTGGTGCACGAGTCCTTCTTCCTTTCCGAAAACGTGGAACTGAATGTCTTTCTGATGGGTATCGGCACCGTCGGTGGCAACCTTTTGCAGCAGATCCAAAAACAAAAACAAAAATTACTCGGGGAAAAACACCTGAAGCTAAAACTCACGGGAGTGGCGAACACGAAAAAGATGAGCTTTCACCGTGACGGCATTGACATTCCCCGTTTCAGGGATGAACTGGACGGATCGGAGCTGAAATCAAGTCTCCGGGGGTACATCGATGAGATGAAAAAGATGAATATCTACAATTCAGTGTTCGTCGACTGCACGGCATCCGACGAGGTTTCCGCCTTCTATCAGGAAATTCTCAGCGCCAATATTTCAGTGGTTACGGCAAACAAAGTGGCTGCTTCGTCGGCGTATGAAAACTACCTGGCATTGAAAAATACGGCCAAGCAAAAAGGGGTGAAATTTTTATTTGAAACCAATGTCGGGGCAGGACTTCCCATCATCAACACCCTGAACGACCTGGTGAATTCCGGCGACCGGATCTTAAAGATTGAAGCCGTTTTGTCGGGCACCCTGAATTTTATTTTCAACACCATCTCCGCCGAAGTGCCTTTCAGTAAAACCATTAAAATGGCCAAAGAGCAGGGATTTTCAGAACCTGATCCCCGGGTGGACCTCAGCGGCGTGGATGTGGCACGTAAAATACTCATCCTGGCACGTGAAGCCGGATACCCGATGGAAATGGAAAATATAACGATCGAGCGATTCATTCCCGGATCATTCTTCGAAGGTTCGCCCGATGATTTCTGGAAAAATATTGAAAATATGGATGCTGAGTTTGAAGAGAAGCGCCAAAAGCTGGAATCAGAAAACAAAAAATGGCGTTTTGTCGCAAGCTTCGAAAACGGAGAGGCCCGGATCGGACTCCGGGAGGTGAATTCACACCATCCGTTTTACGACCTGGAGGGCAGCAACAACCTGGTGATGTATACCACCGAGCGTTACAATGAGTTTCCCATGCTGATAAAAGGTTATGGCGCCGGAGCTTCTGTGACTGCTGCAGGTGTTTTCGCCGACCTGATCAAAGTTTCCAATATTTGATCCTCCCCTCCTGCCCGGGAACAGATCATTTTTCGAAGATGCATAAATGAGGGAAATAAACTTTCCGGGAAAAAACAGACAAGTAACCAAAGTGAAATTTTAAACAAAGAAAAGCATGACAAAGATTTTTAACACGCAAGAGGCTGATTGTTTTCAGAAAAATATTATTTGTGTCCTGCCGTCTTTGCATGCAAAAAAATAAGCACATGAAGCACCTGATTATACTGGGAGACGGGATGGCCGACGAACCCCTGCCCCAATACGGAGGAAAAACACCCTTACAACTGGCCCGCAAACAGCACATCGACCGGCTGGCAAAAAACGGACAAACCGGACGGTTGATCACTGTTCCGGAAACCATGCATCCGGGCAGTGAAATTGCCAATATGGCCGTGCTGGGATACGATGTGGAAAAGGTGTATGAAGGCCGGGGGGTGCTTGAAGCGGCCAGCATGGGCGTTGAACTGCAGCCGGGTGACCTGGCCCTTCGGTGCAACCTGCTTACGATTGAAAATGAAAAAATTAAAAACCATTCGGCCGGTCATATTTCAAATGAAGAAGCGGCAGAACTGATCGGGTTTTTAAATGAAAAACGGGACAATGAACAGGTAACCTTCTATCCCGGGGTTTCTTACCGGCACCTGATGATTGTAAAAAACGGCATCAGGGATTTGGATTGTACCCCGCCCCACGATGTACCGGGCACTCCGTTCAGGGAGGTGCTGGTGAAAGCCACGGCGGAAAAGGCAAAATCCACAGCCGCACTGTTGAATGATCTTATTTTAAAATCGCAGGAACTGCTGGAAAACCATCCGGTGAACCTCCGGCGAAAAAGCAACGGAAAGGATCCTGCCAACAGCATCTGGCCCTGGTCACCGGGGTACAAACCCGCCATGCCCACCCTGAAGGAGATGTTCGGTGTGGAAAAATCAGCCGTTATTTCAGCAGTCGATTTAATCCAGGGAATTGGCGTGTATGCCGGCATGGAAGTGATAAAAGTAAAAGGCGCCACCGGTCTGTATGACACGAATTACGAAGGCAAAGCCC
>JAGYMR010000174.1 GCA_018400515.1 Tangfeifania sp. | reverse complement strand
TTGGTTTAGTTAGATGAGAAGGATGGGTGTTGACCCATCCTTTTTTTTTGATCCTACGCCATCAGTCCTTCCGGATATTCAATGTCCACCAAAAACAATCCCCGGGCAGGTGCCGAAGCGCCCGCAGCAGAACGGTCCTTTTGCTGGATGATTCTCCGGAAATCCTCCTCCGTTCGTTTCCCTTTCCCAACATCAAGCAACGTCCCTACAATGGCCCGAACCATGTTCCGCAAAAAACGGTCGGCCTGAATGGTAAATACCAGCTGATCTTTTTCCATGCTCCAGAAAGCCTTGAAAATCTCACAACGGTTGGTTTTGACGTCTGTATGCAGACGGCTGAAGCTGGTGAAATCGGAATATTCCAATAATAATGCAGCGGCGGCATTCATCTTTTCCACATCCAGAAAACCGGTGTAACGATAACTCGTTTCCGTCCGGAAGGGATCCTTTCGACGGGAAATAAAATACTGATAGGTTCGCGAAACAGCTCCGAAACGGGCATGGGCATACGGAGGTACTTTCCGGATCTTCCGGACGGCTATATCCGGCGGTAAAAAACGATTCAGCCGGTAAACAAGATTTTCGGGATCAAGGGCATCTTTTTCCGAATCAAAATGCATCACAAAAAAGGAAGCGTGTACCCCGGCATCGGTCCTCCCTGCACCCACCACAGCAATCTCCTCGCGCAGCAGGGTGGAAAAGGCTTCCTCGAGTACCTCCTGCAATGAGTGCGCATTGGGCTGGATCTGCCACCCGTGATAATGCGTTCCTTTAAAACTGAGCTGGACAAAATAACGTTGCATGCATCCAAAAATAATCAATAATTTAAAAAATTCGCTTTTAAAAGGGGTTTCACCCCTAGAACTCCATGCGCGTTCCATAGACCAGAAAATTTGACAGCGCAGTAATCCACCAAACAAGCCAAAAACATCAAAACACCCGCAAACACTGACAATCAGACATTTAAAAATGATATTTTGGCATTTTTTTACGATTGGTACCCCTTTTGCAATGGATAAAGCAGAAAACAATTTTACATGTTTAACCAAAAAGAAAGGAGGGTTCAATTATGACACTCGCAAGAAGAAATGAAAACTTTTTACCGTCCTTTTTTGACCGTTTTTTCAACAACGATCTGATGGATTGGAATTTGTCAAATTTCTCCAGCACCAACACTTCCCTGCCGGCCGTGAATGTAAAAGAGACCGATGACGATTACATCCTTGAAGTGGCCGCTCCGGGGATGAGCAAAAAGGATTTTAAAATCAATTTCCAAAACAATGTCCTTACCATATCTTCTGAAAAGGAAGATAAAAAAGAGGAGAAAGAAGACAACTACACCCGGAGGGAATTTTGCTACCAGTCTTTCCAGCGTTCATTTACCGTCCCGGGATACGATGTGGACAGTGAAAAGATCTCGGCCAGCTATAATGATGGAATTTTAAACATCAAACTTCCCAAACGGGAAGAGGTAAAACCCAAGCCGGCCCGCGAAATTAAAATTTCTTAAAAACGCCAAAGGCAGGAACGCTTCTCCTGCCTTTTTTTTATCCTTTCATTTTTTCAGCCGTTGTTTTTACCATTAATATATTTTAACATAACAGGAGGCTTTTTATCTTTGCAATCATTTAAATTCGTGGCCTTAAAAACAGAGATATGAACCAGACAGTGGATATTAAAGAATTGAACGAACGGATCGAAAAAGAGAGTTCTTTTGTGGACATGGTTTCCATGGAGATGAACAAAGTGATCATCGGACAGAAACATTTGGTGGAAAGCCTGCTAATCGGGCTTTTATCCAACGGGCATATTTTGCTGGAAGGGGTTCCCGGCCTGGCCAAGACCCTGGCCATCCGGTCGCTGGCAAAAACCATCAGTGCCCGTTTTTCCCGTATCCAGTTTACCCCCGACCTGCTACCGGCCGACCTGTTGGGGACCATGATCTACAGCCAGAAGAAAGAGGAGTTTTCCATCAAAAAAGGGCCGATCTTCGCCAATTTCATCCTCGCTGACGAAATCAACCGTGCGCCGGCAAAAGTGCAGTCCGCTCTTCTGGAAGCCATGCAGGAACGCCAGATCACCATCAGCGACGTAACCTTTCCGCTCGATGAACCATTCCTTGTAATGGCGACGCAAAACCCCATTGAACAGGAGGGAACCTATCCCCTGCCTGAAGCCCAGGTGGACCGTTTCATGCTGAAAGTGGTCATCAACTATCCTAAAAAGGAGGAGGAACAACAGATCATTACCCAAAATCTTCTGAAACAATTTCCGGAAACATCCACCATATTAAAACCCGAAGACATTATCAAAGCACGGGACGTGGTAAAAGATGTTTACATGGATGACAAAATCCGAAAATACATTGTCGACATTGTTTTTGCCACCCGGGAGCCGGAAGAATACAACCTGAAGAAATACCAGGAGATGATCGCTTACGGATCCTCCCCCAGGGCCGGGATCAGTATTGCCCAGGCAGCTAAAGCCTATGCTTTCATCAAACGGAGGGGCTATGTAATCCCCGAAGACATCCGGGCCGTTTGTCCCGATGTGATGCGCCACCGAATCGGGCTTAGCTATGAAGCCGAAGCCAATAACATCGATTCGGAGCAGATCATCACCGACATCCTCAACACCGTTGAGGTGCCCTAACCGGAGAAACCCGTTCAGGGTAACTCCTGAAGACAGATAACCGGTCAGCAACGGAGGTTCGCCGATGAAAGGTACGCTCCAAAACTTTAAATCCGAAACCGATCCATGGAGACGACTGAAATACTAAAAAAGGTACGGCAGATAGAAATTAAAACCCGTGGCTTGTCACGGAATATTTTTGCGGGAGAGTATCACAGTGCTTTCAAGGGGCGGGGGATGGCCTTTTCGGAAGTACGTGAATACCAGTACGGAGACGACATCCGGAACATCGACTGGAACGTAACGGCCCGTTACAGCCATCCCTATGTGAAGGTGTTTGAGGAAGAACGGGAGCTCACCGTTATGCTGCTGATCGATGTCAGCGGATCACGGGAATTCGGGACTTTCGAGAAGCTGAAAAAAAATGTTATCACGGAAATCTCAGCCATCCTCTCATTTTCAGCCATTCAGAACAATGATAAGACCGGGGTCATTTTCTTTTCCGACACCATCGAAAAGTTTATCCCCCCCAAAAAAGGGAAAAGCCATATCCTGCGGATTATCCGGGAGCTGATCGACTTTCAGCCCCGGCAAAACGGCACCAACATCACTGAAGCCGTCCGGTATCTGACCAATGCCATCAAAAAAAGGTGTACCGCTTTTGTTATTTCCGATTTTATGGATGACAGTGAAGGGCTGGAGATGGCACTTTCCATTGCCAATAACAAACACGACGTTGTTGCGCTGAACATCTATGACGACAGGGAAACCGAACTGCCGCCCATGGGCATGATAAAACTGAAAGATGCGGAAAGCGATCAGTATGTTCTTGTTGACAGCAGCTCGCATAAAACAAGAAAAATTTATGCCGGCTGGTGGCAGAAACATGCGGCCCGGCTCGAAGCCATGTTTAAAAAATGCAGGGTGGATGCGGTTTCCATAAATACCAACCAGGATTACGTGAAATCATTGATGACCCTCTTCCGAAAGCGGGCGCTGAAACAATAAAAAAATATTAACGAATGGAACGTTTCCGCAAAATACTCCTCCTGGCATTACTGGCAGTGCATCTGGCATCTGCCGCAGGGGCCCAGCAGATCAAAGCCACCGCAAGACTCGATTCTGCCAATATCTTACTGGGCGACCAGGTCCAACTCTTCCTGGAGATCGAACACCCCAGGCAAATTGACGTGGAGTTTCCGCAAGTTCCCGATACCATCCTTGAAAAAATTGAAGTGCTGGACCGTTCTGCCGCTGATACCATAGAGACGGAAAACAAAAACCTCCGGAAGGAGATCCGTTCCTACCTGATCACCAGTTTCGACAGCGGGACCTACCGGATTCCGCCCTACTGGTTCAAACTGAACATCGACGGGAGAACGGACTCGGTTCCCACCAACGGAACAACCCTCCGGGTGCACAGCATGCCCATCGATACCACCCGCGGGCCCACCGATATCAAAATGCCCTACGACGCACCGGTGACGCTGAAAGAGGTGATGCCCATTATCATGGGGATCATTTTTCTGGGGGCCCTTTTGTTTCTGATCATCTATTCGATCAAAAGAAAAAAGAAAAACAAACCCCTGATTTCGCTGCCAAAAAGACCGAAAGAACCAGCCCATGTCATTGCCCTCCGGGAACTTGACCGGATAAAAAATGAAAAACTCTGGCAGCAGGGTAAAACCAAACAGTATTACAGCGAACTTACCGATACCCTCCGGAAATACATCGAAGACCGGTTCCGCATTCCGGCCATGGAGCAAACCTCGGATGAAACGCTGGCGGCTTTCAGGTACCGGGCCGACCTGTTGAATGAAAAAACTTTCGAAAATTTAAGCCACATCCTGAAAACAGCTGACCTGGTGAAATTTGCCAAATACAAGCCCTTGCCTGATGATGACAACCTGGCACTGGTGAATTCCTACTTTTTCGTAAACGAAACAAAGAAGGAGGAAAAAAAACTGCCCGAAAAGCGCCACAGTGATAATGAAGAAGAAGGAGAGGATGTTGAAATAAAATAGAACAAAATGTTTGAAGGACTGACGTTTAAAAACCCGGAGCTTTTCTACCTGCTGCTGATCATTGTTCCAATGGTCGCGTGGTATATTTTTCGCCAAAAGAGAAATACGGCCAGCATTCAGATCTCATCCACTGCGTCGGTTTTAAAAGCTCCGAAAACCCTCCGCCACTACCTGCGCCATTTGATTTTTCTTTTGCAGCTGCTGGCCATGGCTGCTTTTATTGTTGTTCTGGCCCGGCCGCAATCTTCGCGAAGCTGGGAAAATGTAACCACCGAAGGGATCGATATTGTAATAGCCCTCGACATCTCCAGCAGCATGCTGGCCAAAGATTTCTCCCCCGATCGCCTGGAAGCGGCCAAAAACGTGGCGACGGAATTCATTTCGGGCCGCGAATACGACCGCATGGGACTGGTTGTTTTCTCGGGAGAAGCTTTTACCCAGTGCCCGCTGACTACCGACCGCTCGGTGTTGCTCAATCTTTTTAAGGACATAGAAAGCGGTATGATTGAAGACGGAACTGCCATTGGGAACGGCCTTGCCACCGCCGTGGCCAGACTAAAAGAGAGTGAAGCCATCAGCCGGGTGGTGATCCTGTTAACCGACGGTGAGAACAACAGCGGGGAGATTGCACCGGTCACCGCAGCTGAAATCGCAAAAACTTTCGGAATCCGTGTTTATACCATCGGCGTAGGCTCCCAGGGCACTGCTCCCTACCCCGTAAAAACCCCTTACGGTGTCCAGTTGCGCGAAATGGAAGTGAAAATCGACGAAGAGACACTCCAGGAAATCTCAACCATCACCGACGGCAGATACTTCCGGGCTACCAGCAATACCAAACTGGAAGAGATCTATAAGGAAATCGACCAACTCGAAAAATCGAAAATTGAAGTGCGGGAGTTCAGCCGGAAATCCGAGGAGTTTCTGCCCTTTGCCCTGGCAGGAATTTTGCTTATGGTATTAAGTTTGTTGCTTAAAACAACAATATTCAGGAGTATCCCTTAAAATGAGCGCTATGGAAATGTTCAGGTTTGCAAATATTGATTTTCTCTGGGGGTTGCTGATCATCCCCCTGCTGGCACTTTTTTTTGCCGGATACCGCATTGCCCGGAAAAGAGCGCTGCGCCGCTTCGGGAAAGAAGAGATCCTGAAAGAGCTGATGCCGTTCGCTTCCAGTAGCCGGCCGGCGATTAAATTTATCATTCTCATGCTGGCACTGGCATTTTTTATTGTGGGAGCTGCCCGTCCCCAGTTTGGCTCAAAACTCAAGAAAGTCAAACGCGAAGGCGTTGAACTGATCATCGCCCTCGATGTATCCAACAGCATGATGGCCGAAGACATTCAGCCCAACCGCCTCGAACGGGCCAAACGGGCCATTTCAAGACTGGTTGACCGGCTGAAAGACGATAAGATCGGAT
>JAGYMR010000173.1 GCA_018400515.1 Tangfeifania sp. | reverse complement strand
CAGATAAGGGCAAGGCTCCAAGGGACATCAGAAAGCTGGGTTGCATGTATATTCTTTGTAATGAACCTGTTGAAATACGCAGGTAATTTTTCTTTTGCTTATTTTTTGGCACTATATAAATGGTTGAGGCAAACACTATCGGTTCAATCGGTCTTATTTGGCCAGACAATGGAATCATTTATGAATTTTCAACCTGCTAATAACGGAATTGAACTATGCCTATTAAAAATAAATCGTTAGTTTTTCAGCAAACCCTAATTCCTTTTATTACATGTACCGACTTCCTCGTGTCCGGTGAAAAATTTCCGGTGAAAAAATGCTCCTCTTGCGGCCTCAAAATCACAACACCGGTGGAGGAGGAGGAAAAAATGGACCGTTATTACCAATCGGAGGACTACATTGCCCACTCCGATTCATCCAAAGGGCTGGTCCATCTCCTTTATCACCGGGTGCGCAAGTACATGCTGCACCAAAAAAGAGGGCTGATTGAAAAGGAAGCAGGTAAAAAAAACGGGAAAATCCTCGATGTTGGAGCGGGAACCGGCTACTTCCTTCATGAAATGAACCGGCAGGATTGGGAGGTGGATGGCACCGAAAAAAGCCCGGAAGCCCGGAAATTTGCAAAAGAGGCCTTCAACCTCTCCCTCCGGGATCCGGAAGAACTGTTCCAACTGCCCGGTCAAAGCCGGGATATCATCACACTCTGGCATGTACTGGAGCATATTCACCAGCTGGATAAAAACATGAAAGCCTTTTCCCGGATTTTAAAAGCGGGAGGCAAACTGATCATTGCCGTCCCCAACCCCGGCTCCTGCGATGCATCCCACTACCAGGAATACTGGGCCGCCTACGATGTGCCCCGCCACATCTGGCACTTCAGCCCGGACCAAATGAAAACCCTGGGCGAGAAATACCACTTCAGACTGACCCGGATGTGCCCGATGCCGTTCGATGCTTTTTACATTTCCCTCCTGAGTGAAAAATACAAAAAACAAAAAGGGGCCCTCTTTTTCGGAATGCTTCATGGAATAATCTGCACACTCACCACGCTTTTTAATAAAAAGAGGGCCAGCTCGCTGATCTATATTTTTGAAAAGTAAAACATCCGTTGCAGCGAAATCACACCCTCACCGGGGCATTGGCTGCTTCTCCCCCCTGGCCGGGCCATTGAAACAAACCAGGAGTCCGTTCAGCCGAAATCATTTTTCAGCAAAGAATGCCCCATCACCCGGCACCGGAATGGTTCCTGATCCGTTCAGATCCCTTTCCGGTGGAGCGGCATCCCCGTTACATCCGCAGGCAATTTCCGGGACAATGTCCATATATTGTCTATAACCTTTTGCTGAAAACATTCCGTAAAAAAGTGCAACATTTTTTGTTTGGTTCGTCCCCTTTTCAACCTCTAAAACACAAAAAAATGAAAGCAATCGAAAAACTTGAAAGACTAAAAAGACTTCATGGACTGATAAAACAAGAGTCGACCGGAACCGCCCCGGAACTCGCCCGGAGATTAAAAATCTCCCGCAGGCAGGTTTACCGGGATATGGAGGAGCTGGAACAGATGGGCGGTAAGATTGGATATTCCGGATGGAGGAAAACCTATTTTTTTAAAAACGGCTCGGCAACGAAGGTTTCATTTCCCCTATAAATCTTCTGACATCCACCGCTCTTTTGGGGCATTTTCCCCTTGTCTTTGTTGATTATCCCCCCATCCACCGTTTAAAATTCATTGCTTTGAGCCGGCTGACGGCCACCTCGTTTTTGAAAGGGGGATTCAGGCGGACTTTAAGTTTTCCACCGAAATGATTTTCAATTTTCTGAACGGCATCGATGTTCACCATCACCTGCCGGTTGGCCCGGAAAAAAGAATCAGGATCGAGTTCTTCTTCCAGGTTTTCAAGAGTACAATCGAGCACATGGTGACGGTTATCAAAAGTAACGGCCGTGGTGATCCTGTTTTTACTGAAAAAATAAGCAATCTGCTCCACTTCCAGTTTAAAAAAAGAGGGGCCGCGCGACACCAGGAACCGTTTCCGGTACCTTCTCTTTCCATCGCGGATAGCCTCCAGGATCCCTGAATAATCCTGACCGGTGGAAATACCCTGCGAAAGATCCCTGAAATGCTCAAATTTTTCGACGGCTGCTTCCAAATCCTTTTCTTTAAAAGGCTTCAATAAATAGTCGATGCTGTTGACCTTGAAGGCACGCAAGGCATATTCATCATAAGCCGTGGTAAAGATCACCATGCTTTGAATTTCCACCCGGTCAAAAATGGAAAAACAGAGACCGTCTGCCAGCTGAATGTCCATAAAAAAAAGATCGGGATGGGGATTCTTCAGCAACCAGTCGACCGTCTCCTTCACCTGCCCGAAAGTTTTTATGATTTCCCATTCAGGTCGGAGCTGCCGGATCATGCCTTCCAGCAAACGCAGGTTATACAGTTCATCTTCTATGATTATTAACTTCATGGGTCAAGAACTTTGATTCTCATCGGCAACTTCCGGATTCCGCATGGAATGCACCCATGTTCCGGCGGATGACCCGGTACCCCGTACGATTTATTTTTTATCTTCACAACAAGGGAATCTCAACTTCAAAACGGTCTTTTCCGGATTTAATGCGCACAGCTCTTTCCGTGAGCATCTGATACCTCCGGGTGAGATTTTTCAGGCCTGTTCGTTCCGAGAAAGGAGACTCTTTGGGATGAACATTGTTACTAACGGTAAGGGTATCTTCATTCCGGGACCGGATTTCAATCACCAGCGGCATATCCCTGACGGCCATGTTGTGCTTTACGGCATTTTCCACCAGCAACTGCAGGGCCAGCGGGGGGATCTCCTTTTTCAGCGCTCCTTCTTCCACGGTGGTTTTCAGATCAAACGCCTCCCCCAGCCGTTCTTTATGAATGCCCGTGTAGGCTTCAATAAACTCCAGCTCCTCCTCGAGTTTCACCTTCGTTTTTTCCTTGCTTTGCAACACATACCGGTAGACATCGGTAAAATTCTGGGTGAAATGGATGGCTGATTCCGGGTCATAGGTGATCATGGATTTGAGCACACTCAGGTTATTAAAAAGGAAGTGGGGATTGAGCTGGGCCTGCAATGAATTGTAATCGCTTTTGAGTTTGGAGCTTTTAAGTTCTTCAAGCTCTCTGGCCGAAAAGATCCATTTTTCAATAATTCGCAGGGTAACCGACACCAGGATCAGAATAAAAATAAAAATCAAACCGAAAAGCATCATCAACTGAACGATGGGATGTGAAAAGAAAAGGACATCCTTTACGATCAGTGAAAAATAGAAAACGGCGGCAAATGCAATGAGCAAACTAACCACCAGATGCAGGACAACCCTCAGGCTGATCTTTTCGGGAATGGGCAGGAACCGTTCAGCCAGGTGGTCGATCAGCACATTGCTTTCACTGATGATATTAAAAATCAGCACCACCTGGAAATATTCAAGGCCTGTCACGCGAACGGCACCGTCGCCGGCAATCTGAATGGAAAGGGTAAGAAACAGCAATCCCACGCCGCTCACCAGCGCCACCCGGATAAGAACACTCTGAAGGGTGTAATCCGAGAGCCGGCTTAAGAAATGAAGTTCACTGTTCTTCATTGGTTTTTTCCCTTTCCCCAAAATTACTTTTTTTTGTTGAATTGCTGAATTCAACCGGATGCTCCAGGTGGTTGATCCTTTTTATTCACCCGGTGACTCAGGATCCGCCGGCGGATATTGCAATCTTCCCGTTGCTTTCAGCCAGGCGGTCTCTTTTATCCTGTAGTCGGTTCGGGAATCGATGAGTTCGCTGAAGGCTTCCTGCCAGTTGGTTTGGGCCTCCAGCACTTCAGTGGTGGTTTCCATGCCCACCTCGTAATTGTCACGGGCAACCCGCAGGTTTTCTTCGGCCTGCTCCAGCGCGGTTTTATTCAGCTGAATGCGTTCCCAGGCCAGTTGCAGGTTCAGCCGGGCCTGTTCGGCTTCCAGCTTCAGCAGTTCCCGCTTTTGCTCCAGTCTCAGCTCCTCTATCTCCTTATCGATTTGAGCAGCGTTAATCTTCTTCATCCCCTCGCCCCAATGAAAAAGGGGAATTTTCACCGATGCCAGCACGTTCAGGCTGGTATTGGAAAAACCGGTGGTGCTGAATTCAATTCCCCCGATATGATTGTACCCCGCCTGAATGCCTGCGGTGGGAAGAAATTCCGCTTTGGTCAGCCGGATTTGCTGCTTCTGCAATTCAATATTCTTTTGCAGTAACCGGAACTCCGGGCGCTCGTTCAGCATCCCGGATTGCCGGCCGGTTTTTACCGGAGCATTTACTGCCACCGTGGTATCTGCGGCCGTAATGGTTGTGCTTAAGGGCAGGCCGGTAACGCGGCAAAGATCCATCCGGCTGAGCTCAAGACCATTCCGGGCCTTTTGCAGGTGAAGTTTCGCTTTATTGTATTCCACCTGAGCTTTCAGCAGGCTATTCCGGCCCGACATACCCACCTCGTAGGCATCGCGGGCTTTTTCAACCAGTTCGTCCAGCATATCCACGGCCTGTTTTGCCAGTTTTACTTTTTGATTTACCGAGATGTAGGTCCAGTAAGCATTATCGGCCTCCACAATGGTATTCATCCGTTGCAGGTTTCTGTTTTCCCCGGCCATTTCAACTCCGATATCGGCCATCTTATTGCCCGCGGAGATCTTTCCTCCCGTATAAACAGGCTGTTCTAGCGTCACTCCCGCCAGGTATGCCCCGCTCAGGCTTACATTCAACGGCAGCCATGCATACATATTAAATAACGGGTTGCCGTCCGGTCCCATCACCGGCTCGCCGGTAGCAGGATTCATCATAATATTGGGCTCCAACGCCCCTGTTTCCGGATTGGGCTTTTTGGTAGGCAATGTCAGCTCCATCTCAAAATCCTTGTCCTGATAAATGCCCGTTCCGGTTGCCGAAAGGGAGGGAAGGCGCAGGGTGCGGACCGCAGCCTTTTGGGCCTCCGCCTTCTCGATCTGTTTTTCGGCCATTTTTAGGTTTTCATTTTTACGGAGCGCCATTTCCCGGGCTTTTTGCAGGGTCATCCTTTCCTGTCCGTAGCCCTGCATCCAGGAGAGCAAAAAAATAATAAATGAAATATAACGGATTGTCTTCATGATACTATTTCTGTTCTGTTTTCGGGTTCTTCATTTCGTTTCACCCCGTAAAAAGCGGCATACAAAATGGGAACAAAAATCAGGGTGATGAGTGTTCCCACCAGCAGTCCGCTGATGATGGCCGTTGCCATACTCACATACATGGGATCGGTAAGCAGGGGGATCATTCCCAGAATGGTGGTGAAGGATGCCAGCAACACCGGCCGGGTACGCGAAAGGGTGGCATCGATCAGTGCCCGGTATTTTTCCGCTCCCCCGGCAATAAGCATTTCGGCTTCGTCGAGCAGTACAATGGCATTTTTCACAATCATTCCCATCAGTCCGAAGGAGCCGATGATGGCCATAAAAGTGAACGGCTGCCCGGCCAGAATCATTCCCGGCACGATCCCCACAAACGCCATGGGAATGCAGCTCAGCACGATGAGCGGCTTTCTGAAATCGTTGAACAGCAGGATAAGCGTGAGAATAATAAGCATAATGGAAATAGGCAGGTAACGAAAAATATTCCGCAGGGCGTCGCCCTTCAGTTCCTGTTCGCCCACCCACCGCATCTGGTATCTTTCAGGCAGGGGGATCTTTGATATATCCTCCAGTGCTGTTTTACGCACCAGTGCCGGACTGTATCCATCCAGGGGTTCGCACTGGGCCTGGATGGCCCGCCGGCCGTTCACCCGCCGTACCACCGGCTCCTGCCAGTCAAGTTCAATTCCCCTGGTAACGGTACTCAGCGGCACCGGGCTGACCAGTTCACCGGTCAGTTCATCCACAGATTTCATTCCGGTCATCAACGCTTGCACGGTACGTTTGTTCAACCCCGAAAGGTCGGGAGTCATGCTCCAAACCGGGATATCTTCCAGGTTTTCAATTTGGGAGCCGTCGTTGTTTCGCAATTTCATCACAATATCCACCCGGGTCTGGCCTTCAAAATATTCCCCGATGGGCAATCCGCCGGTGGCAGCCAGAATGGCATTGCTCACATCGGAACG
>JAGYMR010000172.1 GCA_018400515.1 Tangfeifania sp. | reverse complement strand
ATTGGAAGCATGCTGGCCCGAAACGGCAATCCCGGTGCCGCCTGGGAGATGTTTACCAAAAAAGGAGAAAACAGTTTTGCCTGGATGTGGAATGCCGCCGGCGCCACCACCCTCTGGGAAACCCTGCCGGTGAACAAATTGTCGCAGCAGGCTGCTGCTGCCTCTTCCCATAGTCACCCTATGCAGGCCGGTTTCGATGTATTTTTCTTCGAAGATATCGCAGGCATCCGTCCCGATCCTTCCGGATACGGATTTAAGGTTATCCGGTTTGACCCTTTGATGAAAGATTACCTGCCATGGGCCAAAGCAAGCCTTGAATCCCCTTACGGAACCGTGGTGAGTGACTGGAAACGGGAAGATGGTACCTTCGACTGGACCATAGAAATCCCGCCGAATTCCACCGGTCTGGTTGCATTGCCTGACGGGGGGCAACGGACGGTTAATAATAAGCCATTGGATGATAAGGTATTTACAGTGGCCGGGAAAACCGGAAGTAAAAAGTTGTTTCATTTTCCCTCCGGGCGGTTTAATATCCGGATAAGCGATTTGTAAAACATTGAAAATGAGATGGAAATTGAAATCCCTTTATCATTGATGGAGCTAAGTGATCCCCCCGGTTTCTATTTCCAGTGGGAAGATAATATCCAACAACCGGATGATATTCAGGAATTTTTTGCTCCCTTTTTCCTGGGCCTATGAAAAAATGACCTTGGAAATTTCAGTTAATTAAAATACATACATTAAATTTTATACACATGAGAGACAAAGTTATTTTTATTTTATTATTTACATTCCTGGGCACAAGCACTTTTGCCCAGGTACCGCCGGTGGTGAAGGCCTCCAATGAAAACATCCGCTCTACGGAGCTTACCCACAAATACCTGACCCCTGTTCGGGTGGTCAAAGTGTTTGATGCGGGCGAAAGCCAGGTAAACAATGCGGAAAATATTTTAAAACCGGGTATTGGACAGGCGGACCTCAACCAGGGGGAGTATTTGTCCCTGGTCAGCTCCGAAGATTCTTACCCCGGAATTATTCTGGATTTTGGGTGTGAGATCCATGGCGGGCTGGAGATGATCACCACCATTAACAACTCCAAGCCGGCCGGAAAGGTCCGTGTCCGTTTCGGGGAGTCGGTGGCCGAAACGATGAGCAATACGGGCGAAAATTCCGCTACCAACGACCATGCCATGCGCGATTTTATTGTGGAATTGCCCTGGCTCGGAAGCAAGAAGGTAGGGGAATCCGGCTTTCGCTTTGTGCGCATCGACCTGGTCGATCCCAATACCAGGATTGAATTTAAGGAGATCAATGCCGATTTTGTTTACCGCGACATCCCTTACCTGGGGTCTTTTGAATGTAATGATGCGCGGTTAAATGATATCTGGATGACGGGTGCTTATACGGTCCATCTGAACATGCAGAATTACCTTTGGGACGGCATTAAACGGGACCGCCTTGTTTGGGTCGGCGATCTGCACCCGGAGGTGATGACTGTCAATACCGTATTCGGTTCGAATGAAGTGGTTCCCAAAAGCCTTGACCTGGCCCGGGACCTGACACCCCTTCCGGGATGGATGAACGGCATCAGCTCCTACTCCATGTGGTGGGTATTGATCCACCGCGACTGGTATCAATACCACGGGGATCTGGCATACCTCAAAGAGCAGCGGGAATACATGACCGGCCTATTGAAGTATCTTTCGACAAAAATTGACGAAAACGGAAAAGAGGTACTCGACGGGAACCGTTTTCTGGACTGGCCTACCAGCGAAGATCCGGAAGCGGTACACGAAGGATTGCAGGCCATGATGCTGATGACCTTTGAGGCGGGGGCTGAATTGTGTGAAATTCTGAATGAGCCGGAAACGGAAACCCTTTGCCGGGAGTCGGCCGAAAAGCTGAGAAAACATGTGCCGGAAATGGGCGGATCAAAACAGGGGGCGTCCCTGATGGCCATGGCAGGACTGGTGGATCCTGAAAAAGCAAATAGCAAAGTGCTGGCCCGGAACGGAGCGCATAATATGTCGACTTTTTATGGTTACTACATGCTGGAGGGCAGGGCCCTGGCTGGAGATTACCAGGGGGCCATCGACAATATCCGGACCTACTGGGGCGGGATGCTTGACCTGGGGGCAACCACGTTCTGGGAACATTTTGATGTGGACTGGCTGGAAAATGCCGGCCGTATCGATGAGGTGGTACCCGAAGGCAAAGTGGATGTTCACGGGACCTACGGGGACTACTGTTATGTGAGTTATCGCCATAGCCTTTGCCACGGCTGGGCTTCAGGGCCAACAGCCTGGCTGACCAACCATGTGCTCGGGGTAGAAGTGGTGGAACCGGGAGCCCGGACACTGAAAATTGATCCCCACCTGGGCGATCTTGAATGGGCCAAAGGAACCTTCCCCACACCCCATGGTGAAGTGAAAATCTTACATATCAAAAAAGCAGGGGGGGAAATTGAAACCATCATTAATGCGCCCGATGAGGTGAAAATCATTCGCTGATCCCGGGATAGGACAGCTATTTTATTTTTTGGGGTGATTTTTACTGCCCCCCCCTGTATGGAGCGGTTCCCGGGTGTTTTTTTTATTCCCGGGACCCTTTTATTATCGTACAATCATTTAAAAGAGAATGCGTATGCGACCTATTTTAAAGATTTTTTCAGCGCTTGTGATCATAGGACTTTATACGCCCGTTCAGGCACAGGAGCCAAAGAATTCCCGCCATATCGGATCATTTTCGCGAGAAGGGGAGTATATTAAAGACTATTTTATTCTGAAAGCGGATGGCATTTACCACCTGTTTTACAATGTCGGAAAGGCAGGCCCCACCCAGAGCTGGCAACAACCCGGCAATGAAAAGGCTTTCGGACATGCCACCTCCCGCGATTTGAACCACTGGGAGCACCATCCGCGGATTTTACCTGTGGTACCCAACTCCTGGGAGGGACAGGTGGTTTCGGCACCTTCCATTCTTAAGCATGACGGGGTGTATTTTATGGTTTATACCGGCTTCGACGATCGTGTTGTGGGGAAACAAACCGTCGGACTGGCTACCAGCACCGATCTTTATAACTGGAAACGGTACGAAGGAAACCCTGTTTATGAGGCACTCGACTGGACAAAAGTGAATCCCAACGGATGGTCCGACTGCCGGGATGCGCATATTATCCGGTATAAAGATGAATTTCTGATGTTTACCATGACAACCACCAAAGAGGATAAAGGGGCCATTGCCCTGGCCTCTTCTCCCGATGCACGGGAGTGGACCGATCTGGGGCCGGCACTGATCACCTTTTCACAACCCGAAAGTCCCCGCGTATTTCATCATGAGGGCACTTATTACATGTTTGCTACCAGCGGACTCGGGAAGGTTCTGGTGAAAACAAAAGATCCAAAATCACAGAATTGGACTGAAGTCCCCTTTCAATGGCCCGAAGGAGGATTGTGGTCGGGCTGGGAAGTGCTTCAGGAGGAAGACCGGACCATCTTTTCCGCTTTTAAGTGGAAAACAAACGGCAATTTTATCCGGTTCTGGGAGATCGATTGGAACGGGGAGACGCCCGTGGTTCGTTACTGATCCGGCTTTGCATTCCTGCCGGGATTTTAGCAGTAAATTACCGCAATAAGCCAGGGATTAATCACCAAGCCGGAGGAGGATGAAATCCTATGTGCGGTATGCCGGAGCGGATTTTTTATCCGCTACCGCAATTCAGGCCGATAATAGTAAAATTTTTAAACAGATAAAGATGAAGGAAAAAATGTTGACCGTACTGTTTGCCGTTCTCTTTTTGCTGGCTGGCAACAGCTGCCAACAGGAGGGTCCTGTAACCGTTGAAAATTTAAAAACCGAATGGCAGGCCAGTCCCCGGGGGATTGATGACCCTACTCCCCGTTTATCCTGGCAACTGGCTTCCCGGGTTAATAATGTCACCCAGGAGGCCTACCGGATCATGGTGGCTGGGTCTCAGGAGGATCTGGCATCGGAGGCAAACCTGCTATGGGACACCGGAAAGGTTGAATCGGACAGATCCCATTTGGTACCTTACGAAGGGGCTCCGCTGCAATCGGGTCAAACGCTTTACTGGAAAGTAAAAGCCTGGACCAATAAGGGCACCACCTCGTGGAGCGATGCGGGCCGTTGGACCATGGCGCTGCTGAAGGCGGATGACTGGCAGGCATCGTGGATCGGGTTGGACAGCCTGACCCATGAGGGCGAGCAGCTGGAGGATGTGGTGCATACCAGGCTTTCGGCGCGGTACTTGCGCAAGGAATTTGATCTGGAAGGGGATGTCCGCAAAGCAACCCTTCACATTTCAGGACTCGGGATGTATGAATGTTACCTCAACGGGGAGAAAGTGAGCCGTGATGTGTTTGCCCCCTCTGCTACGGGTTACGATAAGTACGTCTATTACAACACCTACGATGTGACCTCCATGCTGAAGGCACCGGCCAACGCCATCGGGGTGGTTCTGGGGAACGGCCGCTATTTTGCGCTTCGAACCAAAACCGATACCCGCTACGGCGTCCCCCCCACCAAGCATTATGGATTTCCAAAACTCCTCATGCAGCTGGAAGTGGAGTATGCCGGCGGAGGCCGGGAAACGATCGTAAGTGATACCAGCTGGAGGCTGACCACGGATGGCCCCATTGTTGCCAATAATGAATTTGACGGGGAGGAGTACAATGCCAACCTGGAACTACCCGGGTGGAACCGCACGGGGTATGATGATGCTTCGTGGATGAACGCGCAAACCGTTGAAGCTCCTGCTGGGCGTTTAATGGCACAGCCCAACCCCAATATTCAAACCATGGAGGAGATCACGCCGGTGGCGGTCAATGAGGTCAACGGCAAATACATTGTGGATATGGGCCAGAACATGGTGGGCTGGCTGGCCGTAACCCTGCGCGGGAAAAAAGACCGGCCGGTGACCATGCGTTTTGCTGAAGCGGTGAATGATGACGGCTCGATATACACTGCCAACCTGCGGGGGGCCAAAGCGACCAATATTTATACACCTTCGGCGGACGGGACCTTTTCGTGGTGCCCCTCTTTCACCTACCACGGATTCCGTTATGCCGAAATTTCGGGGATCGATTATAAGCCACAGCCGGAGGATTTTACCGGGAAAGTAAACTACGATAAGATGCAAATCATGGGGAGCTTTGAAAGCTCCTCGGAAACCATCAACCAGATCTACCGGAATGCCCTGTGGGGCATCAAAGGGAACTACCGCAGTTTCCCTACCGACTGCCCGCAGCGGGATGAACGCATGGCCTGGCTGGGAGACCGGGCCACGGGATGTTTCGGCGAAAGCTTTATGTTTGACCATACCCTTCTGTATGAAAAATGGTTGCGGGATATCGAAGGATCGCAGAAGCCAAACGGCAGCCTTCCCGACGTGGCCCCTGCCTACTGGCCGTTTTACAGCGACAACATTACCTGGCCCTCGGTTTTTATCCATGTGGCCAACATGTTGTATGAACAGCGCGGGGATGTCCGGCCTGTTCAGCAGCATTACGATGCCATGAAGCACTGGCTGGATCACATGGAAGCCAACTACCTGAAGGAGGGGATCATGACAAAGGATGTTTACGGCGACTGGTGCATGCCGCCGGAATCACCCGAACTGATCCATTCGCAGGATCCCGCCCGGAAAACCGACGGTCCCCTGCTGGCTACCAGCTTCTATTACCGGCTGCTGCACATCATGTCCAAATTTGCGGTGATCAGCAATCGCCCCGGTGATGCACCTGTTTTTGAGGCGCAGGCAGAAAAAGTGAAGAAGGCTTATAATGACCGGTTCTACAACAAGGAAAAAGGATGGTACGGGAACAATACCGTAACGGCCAACCTGGTTTCGCTGATGCAGGGACTTGTTCCGGAGGAATATCAGGAACAGGTTTTTATGCATACAACGGAGAAAATTGAAACCGTGCACGATTCGCACGTGGGAGTCGGACTGATCGGCATCCAATTTCTCATGCGGGGACTGGATGCTTACGGACGAAGTGATCTCTCCCTGGAAATTGCCAACCAGCGCACCTATCCGGGCTGGGGCTATATGATCGAAAACGGGGCCACTACTATATGGGAACTATGGAACGGGAACACAGCC
>JAGYMR010000171.1 GCA_018400515.1 Tangfeifania sp. | reverse complement strand
GGGGCATCTGCCGGGGAGAATCCTCAAAAATCAGCTGGAACCAGGTGGAGACAGGCTCGGCTGTCACCTGGAAATACCCCAGCTGTGTACTGATCGGGAACAATTCCGTTGGTGAATTTAACTCGGTGGCGGTTACCAATAACCACCAGCAGGCCGATACGGGATCAAAAATGATCCATATCGGAAAAAACACCAAAAGCACCATTGTCTCCAAGGGTATTTCGGCCGGCTATAGTGATAACTCCTACCGCGGACTGGTGAAGGTAATGCCGGGTGCCGTAAATTCCCGCAACTTTTCCCAGTGTGACTCGCTGCTGCTGAATGACACCTGCGGAGCCCACACCTTTCCCTACATCGAGGTCGGCAACAAATCATCCATCGTTGAGCATGAGGCCACCACCTCGAAAATCGGGGAGGATCAGATATTTTATTGCAATCAGCGCGGCATCGACACCGAAATAGCCATTGGAATGATCGTTAACGGTTATGCCAAGGAGGTCCTGAACAAATTGCCGATGGAATTTGCCGTAGAAGCACAAAAGCTTCTGGAAATCAGTCTGGAAGGAAGTGTCGGATAACCCGCTGGTCCTCCGGACGAAAAAAGGGCCCGATCAAAAAAGGGCTTTTTTTGAAGTTAAAAAAATTTAAAAAAAAATCCGGGCCGGAAACCGGGCCGTTGCCAGCGAACCGGGGAAAAGGGCCGGACATGAGATAACAACAAAAAACAACATTTTTTGAATCAGATTCCTTTCAGCTATCTCCGCGGACGGGGATTAAACAGGGATGAACACATCCCGGAAAGGAAAAAGGCAGAGGATCATTATTATGCTAAAAGTTAAAGATTTATATGTTTCGGTTGAAGGACAGGAGATTTTAAAGGGGATCAACCTTGAAGTGAAGGCCGGTGAGATCCATGCGATCATGGGCCCCAACGGCTCCGGGAAAAGTACCCTGGCCAATGTTCTGGCCGGGAAGGAGAACTTTGAAGTGACTTCGGGCGAAATCACTTACCAGGGAGAAGATCTTCTGGAGATGGATCCCGAAGAGCGTGCCAAAAAGGGGATTTTCCTGAGTTTTCAATACCCTGTGGAGATCCCGGGGGTGCCCATGGTGAATTTTCTGAAAACCGCCGTTAACGAACACCGCAAATACCGGGGAGAAAAAGCCTACACATCGGCTGAATTCCTAAAAATGATGCGGCAGAAAAAAGAACTGGTGGAAATGGAAACACAGCTCACCAACCGGTCGGTGAACGAAGGTTTTTCAGGTGGGGAGAAAAAAAAGAATGAAATTTTCCAGATGGCCCTGCTGGAACCCAAACTGGCCATCCTGGACGAGACCGATTCCGGCCTCGACATTGATGCACTGAAAACCGTTGCCCACGGGGTGAATGCGCTGCGGACCCCCGATAACGCCACCATCGTGGTGACCCATTACCAACGCCTGCTTGAACACATTGTTCCCGATCATGTTCATGTATTGTACCGCGGAAAAATTGTTAAATCAGCGGGCAAAAACCTGGCGCTTGAGCTGGAAGAGAAAGGATACGACTGGATAAAACAAGAAAACGGATTTTAACATGAGCGTATTGGTAGAAAAAGCAGATTTATCCTTAAAATATACCGCCCACTTTAACGAGGTAAAGGACCTTTTATGGGAGGACTCCGCTGAGCTGCTGAACAACAAAAGGAGTAAAGCCTTTCAGGATTTTGTAAAGCAGGGCATTCCCACCCGTAAAAACGAAAACTATAAGTACACCAACCTCCAGCCACAATTTTCGCCGGAATATAAATTCATTCACCGCCGCGAAAAGGCCGACCTCGACCTGAATGCTGTATTCCGCTGCGGGGTGCCCCAACTGGATACGCACCGTGCTTTCATCTTTAACGGCTGGTATTATGAAAAGAATCCCCCGGCCCGGGACCTTCCCGAAGGGATTATTTTTGAAAGCCTCGAAAAAACGGCACGGGAGAAGCCGGAATTGCTCCAAAAATACGGACAGCTGGCCAATACCGAAGAAGACCCGCTGGTAGCCCTCAATACCGCATTTGCCAAAGACGGCTATTTTTTGTACGTCCCCAAAAATGTACGGGTGGAAGTACCCATTCAGATCATTAACTTCCTGCAGGCGGACAAAGATGCTTTTTCCACCCAGCGCAATTTTATATACATTGAAGAGGGAGCCGATGTGAAGATCATCTCCTGCGACCATACACTGAATTTAAACGCTTACCTCAGCAACGCGGTTACCGAAATTTTTGCCGGCCCCAACGCCTCCCTGCAGTATTATGCCCTGCAGAACCAGCACAACAATACCACCAGCCTCAACGCCGTTTATATTCATCAGGAGAAAGATTCAAAGGTAACTACGCTCAATTCATCCCTTCACGGAGGATTGATACGCAACAACCTGAAATTCATTCTGAATGGCGAAAATGCCGAGGCCCATCTTTTCGGAATGGCCTTCATTGACAAAAAACAGCATGTGGATAATTTCACACAGGTAATTCATGCCAAACCCCATTGCATGAGCAACCAGGTGTACAAGAATGTGCTCGATGATGCCTCCACCGGCGCCTTTTCCGGACGCATCCATGTTGTCCGGGATGCCCAGAAAACCAATGCCTTTCAGCGGAGCAACAACTTATTGCTCACCGATACGGCAACCATGCAGGCCAAACCCCAGCTGATCATTGATGCCGATGATGTAAAATGCAGCCATGGAGCCACCGTGGGGCAGATCGACGAGGAAGCTCTGTTTTACCTCCGCACCCGGGGGATCGATGAAAATAAGGCGCGGTTGATGATGATGAATGCTTTTGCCCACGAAGTTATCCAGGAAATAAAAATTGACCCCCTGCGGAACCGCATTGACGAACTGGTCGACCAGCGGTTAAAAGGGGAAGTGGCCCGGTGCCACGAATGTGCCTATTCATGCAGTTGTTAACCAACTGGTTGCCCGTTGCTTTATTCCGTCCGCCCCGGCTTATCTGCATTGGCAGGGAGAGGTTTCGTTTTTTTTAATTGGTTTTTCTACCTTTAACGTCTGATAATTTCATGGATGATGCATTACGATATTCAAAAAATCCGAAGCTTTTTCCCTGTGTTGAAGCAAAAAGTCTACGATCAGCCCCTTGTTTATCTCGACAATGCCGCCTCGACCCAGAAACCCATTCAGGTCCTGATGGCACAGGAGCGTTTGCAAAACGACCATTACGGCAACATTCACCGGGCTGCCCATTTCATGGCTGACAAAGCCACCGAAGAATTTGAGGCGGTGCGTGACAAAGTGCAAAACTTCATAAATGCCGGCAGCCGGAAAGAGATCATTTTCACGAAAGGAACCACCGAAAGCGTCAACCTGGTGGCGGCCTCTTTTGGCGAGCAGTTCCTGGAAAAAGGGGATGAGATCATCATCTCCGAAATGGAACACCACTCCAACATTGTTCCCTGGCAACTGCTGGCCATTAAAAAAAATGCCCGGCTGGTAAAACTCCCATTCTCCGATTCGGGAATCCTTCAATCCGGCGCACTTCCGGATCTGATCACTTCCAGGACCAAACTGATCGCCGTCACCCATGTTTCCAATGTGCTGGGGACCATCAACCCGGTGAAACAAATCGTGGAGACAGCTCATAAGAAAAACATTCCTGTTTTTGTCGACGGTGCACAGGCTGTCCAGCACATTCCTGTCGATGTCCGGGAGATCGATGCCGACTTTTACGCCTTTTCCGCTCACAAAATGTATGGGCCCAATGGCGTGGGAGTTCTCTACGGAAAACAAAAATGGCTCGAGCAAATGCCCCCGTATCAGGGAGGGGGCGAAATGATTGAGGAGGTCTCATTTCAAAAAACCACTTTTTCGGAGATCCCCTTTAAGTTTGAGGCAGGTACCCCCCACATCACCGGGGTTATCAGCTTCGGGGCGGCGATCGATCTGCTGCAGGAAACCGGCCTTGAAAACATCGCAGAATGGGAGCAGGAGTTGCTTACTTATGCCACCGGACGGCTCCAAGAAATTGACAACCTGAAAATTTACGGGGAAGCTCCCGATAAATCCGGCGTCATCTCCTTCAACATTGAGGGGATACACCCCTACGATCTGGGCATGCTGCTTGACAAAATGGGAATCGCCGTCCGTACCGGACACCATTGCGCCGATCCCATCATGCAACACTTTAACATCCCCGGAACAACAAGGGCCTCTTTTGGCATCTACAACTCCCGGGAAGAGGCAGACAAACTGGTGGGCGGGATCCAGAAAGTCCGGAAAATGTTTTAAAACGGCAGTGCATTGCCTCGTTCTGAAAAAATGCGATCTTTGCACTTTTTAGCAGCAAAACAATGAACATCGAAGAGATACAACAGGAAATAATTGAAGAGTTTTCGGTTTACGAAGACTGGATGGATAAATACGCCTACCTGATCGAACTGGGGAACGAACTGGAAAACCTCGATCCGGAGGAAAAAAACGACCAGAACCTCATTAAAGGATGCCAGTCAAGGGTATGGCTGACCGCCGAAAAAAGCAACGGCAAAATTTATTTCAAAGGCGAAAGCGATGCGGTGATCGTGAAAGGACTGATCGCTTTGCTTTTGCGGGTTGTCTCCGGCCGCACGCCGCAGGAGATAATGGACAACGACCTGCACTTCATAAATGACCTCGGACTGAAACAACACCTCTCCCCTACCCGGTCCAACGGATTGGTGGCCATGATGAAACAAATCAAGCTTTACGCTGTTGCTTATAACAGAATGGATCGTCAAGGAGGAAAATAGAAATGGACAAAAGGATTGATCAGATCATTGAAAAACTCAAAGAGGTTTACGACCCGGAGATCCCGGTGAATATATATGACCTGGGACTGATTTATAACGTGGATGTCGACAAAGACAACAAGGCAAAAATTGTCATGACCCTTACCGCTCCCGGATGCCCGGTGGTGGATATCCTGATGGACGATGTTACCGCCGCTGTACGCGCGGTGGAAGGCATTGAGGAGGTCGACATCGACCTGACCTTTGATCCCCCCTGGGATAAATCAATGATGAGCGAAGCAGCACGCCTCGAACTGGGCTTCTTCTGATCAGCTCCCCGTGGTGGGATCTCATCCCAAACCTAAGGGTACGAAGCTAAGGGCAAAGCTCCCTTCGGGTTTTTCAATCTTTTTTCTATGAAGCCAAACGAAAAACTAAAGGCAATAAAATCAAAAGCAAAAACACTGGGATTTCTTGAATGTGTTGTACTCCCGGTGGAATTGCTTTCGGAAGAAAAAGATCATTTTCAGTCCTGGCTTGATGCCGGAATGCATGGGCAGATGGGCTATATGGCCCGTAACGTGGAAAAACGCTTCGATCCCGCACAACTGGTGGAAAATGCCCAAACCATCCTCATCGTACTGCAAAATTATTATCCGGGAGCTACACAGCAGGATCCGGAAGCCCCGGTACTTTCGAAATCTGCTTACGGAACGGATTACCATTTTGTGATGAAAGATAAGCTGAAACAGTTGTTGCAGTTTATCCGGGAAATGATCGTCCCCTGCAACGGACGTCCTTTTGTTGATTCGGCTCCTGTGGCAGAAAGGACATGGGCCTGCAAAGCCGGTTTGGGCTGGATAGGAAAAAACAGCAGCCTCATCTCGGTCCGGCATGGCAGCTTCTTCTTTATCGGTGAGCTCATTCTTGATGCGGTACTGCCCTATGACAGTCCGGAAATCGAAAGTGACCGCTGCGGAACCTGTACGCGGTGCATCGATGCCTGTCCGACCAACGCCATTACCCCGGACCGGACGATCGATGCCCGGAAATGCATCTCCTATCAAACCATTGAATTGAAGGGGGAGCTGGATCCCGGACTGAAAAACAAATCCAGTAACCGGGTGTTTGGTTGCGATATCTGCCAGGATGTATGCCCCTGGAACCGCAATCCCCGTCCGCACCGGGAAGCGGCGTTAAAACCGCCCGCCAGGTTGCTGGAACTGACCCGCCGGGATTGGTATGAAATGGACCGGCCATTGTTCAACCAGCTGTTCAAAAAATCGGCTGTGAAACGCACCGGATTCAACGGATTAAAGCGAAACCTGAAATTTATTGAGTAACCCCGGCCGGCAGTGAAGCTCCCTCCGGCGCCCC
>JAGYMR010000170.1 GCA_018400515.1 Tangfeifania sp. | reverse complement strand
CTGGTGGGAACAACCGAAGTCAACTTCCGTCTGTTGCTCGTCCAGATAAACAGCGTAGGAATAGGGAGTCACTTTTTCCCGGTCGTAGTGGTAGCGGATCACGGGTTTTATTTCATTTTCCGGTCCCTGAAAAGGGCTCAACGCAAAAGCGGACCCCCGGCGGTGGCCGGTGACAACCACAGGCAATCCGTTTAACAGATCTCCGGTGAAATCCCCCCGGTTGGGATAAACCCTCAACATACTGTGAGGGAGATGGGTAGTGGGATAGGTAGGCACGAGCAAATGGCTGATATTTCCCATATAAGGATTCACATATTCAACCGGCTCAGTTTGAGATCTTTTTTCAATGGTACACCCCGTGTTAAAAAGGATCCATCCGGTAATGATCACTAAAATTTTTAAATGGTTCATGTTTTAATGGTTTAATGGTTTAAAATATTCGAACGTAAAGCACGTCGGCCCATACCTTCAATGGACCGGTTATTCGTTTCCGGCATTAAATGTTTTATTGTACAGGTTTTCATCTTTATCGAAGCAGGCCACTGCCTGAATGATAGCCTTGTCGTTTTCCACAGTGATCGGTTTGTCGGAAACATAATTCCGCATCCGGCTGCCAAAAATGGAAACGGTCAGTTTTTTATTGCCTCGTACCAACAGGTAATCCCACGACTGGTTTTCAGCAACAGTAGTAAGGGCATTATTCCCTCCGGAAAATGCCTCCACATTGCTCAAAGCTGTATGCCCCTGCCCTTCAATAATAATTGGATGAATACCTTCAATTTCTTCGCCGGTATTAGCTATAATGGAACCTTGTGCAATTTGCCAGTTGCGGTTTTTCGTGTTATTTCCACGTTTCAAAATACCAACAGCCACACAATCGAAGTTAAAGTTGGTTAACTGTCCGTACGATTCACCATCCAGGAGAATTCCCCCATAGGTTCCAAACGTAAAAAGATCCATAAGCTGGGCATTATCCGTATGATTGATTGTATAGGCATACGTTTTTTTTGCAATGACCGCGTCAACAATCGCACGGCTGTTTTGACCCCCGATAAACCGCTGTATAGCGGGATTAACGTGGCAATGTAAAATCCTGGGAACATCATAACAATAATCCATCCGGATAAATTCGCCACTTAAAGGATACCCATAGCAATGCTCAAACACCATCAGCTCACATGCATTTCCGCGGGTTGCATTAAAATCCATGGCCAGGTATTCTCCGTAAAAAGTAAGGCATGATAAATATACACCCTGGGTTCTGCTGGTTTTAGATGTTTGAATGGTAGCAGGATACGGAATGATTGCATCCGGATCAGTCAGTGTTTGTTCCGAATACCAAAATTGAATGCCCTTGATCTGTGTTGCAGTGGAGACGGTAATAAATACATTTTCCTTGTCGGTTATTTTGAAAACGCTCCCAACGGGTTGTTTTTTATCGGGATGAACGGTTCCGCGTGGAGTTGGTCCATGCACTCCGACAAGGGATACGTTTTTTTTAAGTACAAGACCGCCGTCGATGTGATACGGCTCGTCAGAAGGCTCTACAAACAAAGAGGCACCTATTCCCGAAGCCCAGTCAATGGCCTTCTGTAAATTAACTTTATTTTCGACTGCAGAATTTTCAGGCAGCACATCAAACTGTTGTATGCTGATGAGTTCTTTCGCCTGAGCTATGGCGATATTGCATAGCAGGATAAGGATAATGACAACATTTCTTTTCATAATTAAAATTTTTATTAATTAATTTAATGTATTTCCAATATTATTGTTGTTTGCTGTTTTCCTCGATGCTTTCCACCTGTTCCATCCAGTAATCCCAATTACTGTCAACCACGTTCATAACCCGTTTGGGAGACCAGTCGTCCTGATACATACTAAAGTTACTCTGGCTGCTGTTTCCCAGATCAACAAACTCCCATCCAAAGCGGGTTCCCTGATGCAGGGTGTTGAGAAGAATTTTTCTCAGGGTTTCTTCATCGTATCGGACAAAGTCGCTTCCATTAAATGTCATATGCTCGGTAACGGCCCAGTCCCGGTTTGTTTCATCCATCACCTGATACACCCGGTCGTAGGCTTTCTGGTTAGGTGAATTTTCCGGAAAATACCAGCTCCAGTTGACCTGAATAATATCCGGGGATGTCAAATGCGTCAGAAATTCGATGGGGTCACCGTTCCTTCTGATAGTTGTACTTTCTTCTGCGTCCAGAAAATCAACGGCAACATATGCATTTTCTCCTGCAATTTCCCTGTAAGCTCCGGCATCTTCATTGACCCATTTAGCCAGGAACTGTGCCCTGAATTTATTCCATGTTTCATTAAATACAAATGACTCCGGTACAGGGAACGTGTCGGGGAATTCGGATTCCTCATCCGTGATAGTATTTGCTGCACGCCATTTCTCATATTCATTTTTTGCATGGGTGCTGTAGCAAATGTTGATTTGTCCCATATATTGGGGTTCGACGGTTGTTTCGAAGTAAAGTATTTTTTTTGTATCGATTCCCTTTGCCATGTTCTTTATAAAGGTGTGAACCGTTTCCCGGTATCCCTGGTGAAAGATGGAAATAACGTCGTTGTTGAATCCATATTCCGTATCAGTTACACGTTTGCCCTTGTGATTAATACAGTATGCATCCGGAAATTTTTCCCAGAATCCTTCGGGAATTTGACCGCCGCCCACTGCATATGTTTCAACCGAAAGGCAGGGATACATTCCTTTCTCATAAACCGCAGTAATGAGTTTATTCAGAGGCTCGAGTGAAACATCAGGATTGCCATCGCCATCAAAATCAAAATGATGCCAGTAACAGTTCATTTCAATAACCTGATAGTTTTTTTCTATTAAAATATCCAAATCCTGAATTAACTGATCAACGGCTTCACTGTCTGAGAAGTTAATTAACGGTTTCCCAATTTTTAAAAACTGCCATTCACCGTCAAGATAAAACTTGCCGTTTTCAATTTTCCAGAGATTGTAATCAACGACTGTTTCATCTGCTCCCTTCTTCCCATCATTTTCATGTTTCGTCTGACACCCGGGATTTAAACTTAAACTGAAAAAAAGTGCTGCGAAAATAAGGCACTGCTTTACAAAAATATTCTGTTGCATTCTTTTATTTATTTTGATTTTAAAGGTATGAAATGGAACTCGTTATTTATAATGTTTCTCCTGTTTGTACGATAGTGCATGACTCGTTTCATTAAATAACTGATTATTCCGGGTATCTTAAAAAATAACAAAAAAAATGAAATAAAGCGACCATAAATTAACGAGTTACACACAACTTGTTGTCCCGGTTTACAGGGTGGAGCATAATTCCCCGCTGTTTTGTAAAGATATCAAAAAGATTTTGAATTTAAAAGATGATCTGATCCAAGGGGCTCCTCCCATTTGTCAATTCTGCCCGGTTAACTCATTGTCACAAAAAATATAATCATCCAAACCTTGTTATATAACAGATTTTGGAGCACGGATCCGATGTTCGAGGATGGGATGCACTTTTAATCCCGGACGCACCGCACGCTGAAACTGTCTTGTTTGCCAGAGTGGTACCCGTACACTTTCCCGTCATAATGGCCAATATAACGGGCCACCCCACCTGCCTGCGTAAATTCGGAAGAGGACCACCAATAACCATAACAACCCCGGTGGGTATAAAGCCCCAAAGGATGGCGATACCCTCCCGGAAGGGCGGAAAATCCAAATTTATTTGTACCGAAATGGGTGGTATGAGCATCCCAGCGGGGATGTTCTTTGGTGTTACAATCCCCGCCCTCAGGCGAATTTACCTGGCGGCAGGATTTAAGTTTGTTGCCAACGTTATTTTCGGTTGTGGAATCATCATTATTGATCAGATAATCTGTTAATTTCGACCATTCTTCATCACTGGGAAGGTGCCATCCATCGGGACAAATGCCCTGTACACGACCGGAATTGCTGCTGTTTCCCTTGTTCATTGCGGTTGTCCAGCTGTAAAGGCCGCCATACAATTCAGCGTTTTCTGTGTTGCCCTGATAACTGAAGCGGGGAATATTATTTCCATCAGCATCCCGGGTAACCCGCAGGTTTTCTGCCATCCACTCCTGATCGCCGATGATCACCGACGGATAAAAATTCCCGTCAATGTCGGTGACCCCTTCGCCTTTTTTGAAAAGATTGCTGGCCTCTTCAGCAGGTAAAACTTTCAATGCACCGGAGGGATTGCCTGAAAAGGATATACGGGCAAGAGCCCCTCCCTGGGCACTGGCCGGGATGGTAAAACCAAGGATTGCAAGAACTAAAAACATGTTCCGGAAAACCGGATGTTGAACAGATAAACCAATCATATTATTTTTTTTAAAATTTATGAACGTATCCAATTTTATGGAAAAGCAAAAATGCAAAAACTTTTTATTTCTGCTTTAACAAATTTATAAATAAGCTAATTAAAAATTTGAGAACGGGGTTATCGATTTTTTCCCAGGTTCCCGAAAATATTTCAGGTCATGGTGAAATTTGCATTTTATTATCTGCCCCTTCCATCAAAAAACAACCGCATAGTTTCCGGCCCCCAACAAAAAATGGGTCTGTTGCCCATCCTCAGCAACTATTTTCACCTTGCCCGCCGACAAAAGCGGTTCTCCGTTGACAGAAACCGTTTTGGCGTCTGAAACGGGCAGTGTAACCCGTGCTGTTGTATTCACCGGCACTTTCACTTCATAACGGATTTGGCCGGATTGGCGTTTCCAGGAGGAAAGGATCTGGCCCGCCGGGGAATCATAAGTGGCTTTCATCCAGTCCATACCGGGGACAAAGTAAGGTTCGAGGGTAAATTCCCGGAACGCAGGTTTCAGCGGCCGGATGCCGGCAAGGTATTTATAAAACCAGGCACCGAGGGGCCCTCCCAGATTCACAATGTTTTTTGAACCGCTATCCGGGTTCCAATATTCGGTAAGGGTAGTTCCCCCGTCTTTCAGCATGTAGTACCAACTTGGATAATCCTCCTGAACAGCCAGGTCATAAGCCACATCGGTCCGTCCTCTCCGGGAGAGTTCATCCAGCAGGGGCAGTATCCCCACGAATCCGGTGGTCAGATGGTTATCGTTTCCCCGGATGTCGGTTACAATCCATTGCAGGACGGAATCCCCGTGACCTTCCGGGACCATCCCCAGGTAGAGCGGCAGCACCTGGGCACTCTGGCTCGGGGTTTTGTAGATTCCTTTTTCATAGTCAAAAAACTGCTCATTGAAGCTTTTTTTAATCCCGCGGGCCAGACTTCCGTATTTTTCAGCATCTTTTTCATTTTCCAGAAGACGGGCGGTTTTTTGCACCAGCGAAGCGAGGTAATAAAAGGCACAGGTCGAGGATTCCACGACAGGAGTGCTCCTGTACTGCCCTCCTTTTTCCATATGCGACACATCGCCCCAGTCGCCCAGCGTCCAGTAAACCAGGTTGTTTTCTGAAGTACCCCTGATATAATCCACATACCTTTTCATGGCCGGGAAACCCGTTTCCAGGAGGGTTTTGTCGCCATAGTAGTCATACATAAACCATGGCAGATAGACCAGGGCTCCCCCCCACCAGGGATCGGACATACGGCCCGGGTCTCCTCCGGGAGTGGTCCTTCCCCAGTAATTGGCCGGGATTACCGGGGGTACGTGGCCGTTGGGATCCTGAGCATCCAGAAAATCATAGAACCATTTCCGGTACACCCGGGCCACGTCGAAGTTATAAGCCCCTGCTTCAAACATGTTCCAGACATCCTGTGTCCATCCCATTTTCTCACGCAACGGGTCCATCGGATGGTGAAGAATATAATTCCGGTATCCCCGGGTGATTGCCCGGTGTATCTTGTTAAGTTTTTCGTTGGAACACTCAAAAGTCCCGGCAGGTTCCATCGCAGTATGCACCCATTTCCCTGTCAGGTCTCCGGCAACAGGGGATTGTTTCAGTCCGGTGACCTGCACGTAGCGGAAGGAGTGATGGGTAAAGCGGGATTCAAAGGTTTCGGTTCCCTTTCCCGAAAGGATCAGTTTATCGGTTTGGTGCCTTCCGTATGTATGTGAAGCCTCGTGATTGATATCGAGGGTTCCGTCTTTGTTCAGTTTTTCGTTGTAATCCAGAATGATGGTCTGCCCCTTTTCCCCTTTTACCCGAAG